>DOKO01000066.1:426-766 GCA_003510825.1 Stenotrophomonas sp. | reverse complement strand
GGGCCTGCGCCGCGCCGATGCCGGGCAGGTCGAACTGCTTGGCGGTGATCCGCAGCAGCGCGCCAGCCGCGTGGGGCTGGGCGTGATGCTGCAGAGCACCAGCCTGCCGCCGATGCTGCAGGTGGATGAACTGGTGGCGCAGGCCAGCGCCTGCTATCCCGATCCGATGCCGCTGGCCGAGGTCCTGCAGCGCGCCGGCCTGCAGGATCTGGCCCGCCGCCGCTATGGGCAGCTGTCCGGTGGCCAGCAGCGCACGGTGCAGTTCGCCATCGCGCTGTGTGGACGGCCGCGCGTGCTGTTCCTGGATGAGCCCACCACAGGCCTGGACATCCAGGCGCGC
>DOKO01000066.1:0-240 GCA_003510825.1 Stenotrophomonas sp. | reverse complement strand
GGCCTGGACATCCAGGCGCGCCAGGTGATGTGGCAGGCGATCCGGCAGCTGGTGGCCGAAGGCTGCGGCGTGCTGCTGACCACCCATTACCTGGAGGAGGCCGAAGCCCTGGCGCAGCAGGTGGTGGTGCTGGAACAGGGCCGCGTGCTGGCCGATGCGCCGCTGGCCGAGCTGCGCCTGGCCGACCGGCCGCGGCGCATCCGCTGCCGCAGCAGCCTCGCGGTGGAAGACGTGCAGCAC
>DOKO01000070.1 GCA_003510825.1 Stenotrophomonas sp. | reverse complement strand
TGCACGCTGGTGCCGACGTCGGTGACGGCGAAGCGGCGCGTGGAACGCTGCAGCAGGCGCACGCCCAGGTCGGTCTCAAGCTGGCTGATACGGCGGCTCAGGCGCGATTTGGGGATGCCCAGGGCGCGTTCGGCGGCAGCGAAACCGCCGTGGTCGACGACCATGGCGAAGTAGTACAGGTCATTCAGGTCATGCATACCCGAGTTCCATATCTAGAACAATTCGTGGCATTGAATCACCTTTATCCTGTCCGTGCAACAACCTATCGTTCTCTCCGTCGGCGGCAAACACCGCCCCTCCCTTCCAGAACATAGGTGACTGCCATGAAGCTTCTGCATCTCGACGCCAGCGTGCTTGGCGACAATTCCGTGTCCCGCCAGCTGACCGCTGCCGTGGTCGCCCAGTTCAAGAACCAGATCGACGGCCTGCAGGTCGATTATCGCGATCTTGACGCCAATCCGGTACCTCATCTGCGCAGCAGCTCGCTGGCCGGTGTCGATGCCGCCGAGGCGACCGATGCTGAACAGGTGATGCAGCAGTTCCTGGCCGCCGACATCCTGGTCATCGGCGCGCCGATGTACAACTTCAGCATCCCGTCCACCCTGAAGGCCTGGATCGACCGCGTTGCCGTGGCCGGCCGCACCTTCAAGTACACCGAGAACGGCCCGGTGGGCCTGGCCGGTGGCAAGCGCGTGATCGTGGTCAGCGCCCGTGGCGGCATCTACACCGATTCGCCGGCCGACTTCCAGGAGCCCTTCCTGCGCCAGGTGTTCGCCTTCATGGGCATCGACAACGTCGAGTTCGTGCGTGCCGAAGGCATCGCCTACTCGCCGAAGCACCGCGAAGACGCCATTGCCGGCGCGCTGTCGGCCCTGCCGTCGCACGCTGCCGAAGAAGTGGCTGCGTAAGTACTGCGTTCCAGCGATCGGCGCCCTCCCCCCTCCTCGTCGGGGGCGCTGATTGCGGGCCGGGAGCCCCTCCCCCATCCCGGCCCACCCCAACGGCTCCGCATTGCGGGGCCGTTTTTTGTTGTGCGGGGCCGGTAGGCTGGGGGCATGGATTACATCGTGACGGCTGCGCATCGCAGCGAGTTTCCGCACCCGATCACCCTGCGCCGTGGGCAGCCGCTGGTGGTGGGCGAACGTTATGAAGGCCCTGAGGGCTGGGAAGACTGGTTTCTGTGCCAGGCCGAGGGGCAGGAACCGGGGTTCGTGCCGGCGCCGGTGATCGGGCGCGATGCGCAGGGTGGCGCGTTTGCCACGGAGGATTACTGCGCGCGGGAGCTGGATGTGGACCCAGGACAGGTGTTGCGCGGGGTACGCACGCTCAATGGCTGGGCGTGGTGCGTGCCGGAGACGGGTGAGCCCGGGTGGGTGCCGTTGGAGAAGGTGCGGGTTGTGGGGTGATCGCGAGGTTCATCCACGCATGGCGTGGATCTACTACAAACGCGCGCGCCACACCCCCGTAGATCCACGCCATGCGTGGATCCCCACCCCAAAAACGCCGGGCATGGCCCGGCGCTACCGGGTTCAGCCGATGGTTTCGACGCCACCCATGTACGGGCGCAGCACGTCCGGCACGGTAATGGTGCCGTCGGCGTTCTGGTAGTTCTCCATCACCGCGATCATCGCGCGGCCGACGGCCACGCCCGAGCCGTTCAGGGTGTGCACCAGTTCCGGCTTGCCGGTGGCCGGGTTGCGCCAGCGGGCCTGCATGCGACGGGCCTGGAAATCACCGGTGTTGGAGCACGAACTGATCTCGCGGTAGGTGTTCTGAGAGGGCAGCCAGACTTCCAGGTCGTAGGTCTTGATGGCCGAGAAGCCCATGTCGCCGGTGCACAGCAACACCTTGCGGTACGGCAGGCCCAGCTTTTCCAGCACGACTTCGGCGCAGCGGGTCATGCGGGTGTGTTCGGCATCGCTGTCTTCCGGGCGGCAGATCGACACCAGCTCGACCTTCTCGAACTGGTGCTGGCGGATCATGCCGCGCACGTCACGGCCGCCGCTGCCGGCCTCGGCGCGGAAGCACATCGAGTGGGCGGTCACGCGCAGCGGCAGGCGCTCGGCGTCGACGATCTCGTCGCGCACCAGGTTGGTCAGCGGCACTTCCGAGGTCGGGATCAGGTAGCGCGTGGAATCGCCCACGGCGGTCTTGAACAGATCGTCCTCGAACTTCGGCAGCTGGCCGGTGCCACGCAGCGAATCGGCGTTGACCAGCAGCGGCACGTTGGTTTCTTCGTAGCCGTGTTCGCCGGCGTGCAGGTCCAGCATGAACTGGGCCAGGGCACGGTGCAGGCGGGCGACCTGGCCGCGCAGCACGGTGAAGCGCGAGCCCGACAGCTTGGCCGCGGTCTCGGCGTCCAGGCCGGCATTGCGGGCGCCCAGCTCGACGTGGTCCAGCACCGGGAAATCGAAGGTGCGCGGGGTGCCCCAGCGCGCCTGCTCGACGTTGTCGTTCTCGTCGGCGCCGGCCGGCACGTCATCGGCCGGCAGGTTCGGGATGCCGGCGGCGATGGTGTCGATCTTCTCGCGCAGCTCGTCTAGGGCCACTTCCGAGGCCTTCAGCTCGTCGGCGAACGCGGCCACTTCGGCCATGATGGCTGACACGTCCTCGCCCTTGGCCTTGGCCTGGCCGATGGCCTTGGAACGGCTGTTGCGCAGGCTCTGCAGTTCCTGGGTCCGCACCTGGATGCGCTTGCGATCGGCCTCCAGGGACTCCAGGGCAGACACGTCGAGCTCGAAGCCGCGGCTGGTGCGCAGGCGTTCGGCGAGGTCGGCGGGCTGGTGGCGGAGCAGGGCTGGATCAAGCATGGCGGGTGTCGTGGTGGGTATCAGGAACGGGATTATCGCCTGTTATACGGATTTCTGCCGCCCGGTTCATTCCCGCCGTGGCAGAATCGGGGCATTCCCTGCTGGTCCGGTCCATGTCTGCACCCCGCTCATCGCCTGCCAAGTCGTTCACCGTGCATATCCCGCGCAACGCCCTGAAGATCGCCGGCATCGCCTTCGGCGTGGGCGTGCTGCTGTTCGTGGTGGTCTGGTTGACCGGCCGCGACAAGGAATTCTTCCGCGCCGATGACCCGGCCACGCAGACCCCGCAGGAAACTGCGCAGGTCGAGCCGCTGCCCGAGCCCCTGCCCGCCGCGGCCGGCTCCAGCGACATGCCCGATGCCAAGCCGGCGCCGGTGCAGGAAGAAGCACCGAAGCTGGTGGAAACCGCCCCGCCGCCGCCGGCCAGCGCCGAACCGGCCCC
>DOKO01000071.1 GCA_003510825.1 Stenotrophomonas sp. | reverse complement strand
CGAGTCCAACTTCGGGCGCCAGATTCGAAAAAGCCGCGAGAAATCGCGGCTTTTTTCGTTGTTGCTCTGCCGTCGTCTCAGCAGTCGGCGGGTGATCGGGGGTGCTCGCTGCGTACCCGGCCGGTCACGTTGATGACCACACGGCTGTGCTCGCGCCCGTCCACGCACAGCACGAGGGACTGGTTGGTGCCTGCATTGCGTCCGTCCGGCAGGAACTGCACATGAGGGCGGTGCTGGCTGGTTTGGACCCTGATGCCGCCCGGTTGCCGGTCACGCACATGCACGACCTTGCCCGGTGCTGCTGCTCCCCACGGTGAGTCTTCCGTACGCACCAGCCAGCCGAGGCTCCATTCCTGGCTGCAGGTCATGCCGTCGAGCGAGCCACAGACGGTGACCCGCCTGCGCTGGGTCACCGCCGTGGAGCGCGCCAGCACCAGGCTGCCGGTGAGCTCGGCGCGCAGGGTGTCGGCGCGCAGGCGTGCCACCAGGCGCTGCCAGGGACCCCATGCGAGCGTGAGCAGGACGGCCAGCAGCATGACGACCAGCAGCAGTTCCATCAGATGGAACCCCGGCGCGGGGTGGGGCAGGTGAGTCAGGGAGGGGCGGCGCTTCATTGCTTCAGACTGAACGTCGGCCTGCCATGCCCACCATCGGCCCAGCGCGCAATGCGGGGCCGGGCGTTTCCTCAACCGGCCGTCACCAAACCGGCCGCTATAATCATCATTCCCGGGACCTGGCAATACCATGAGCGACAGCTTTCAACTCGTCTCGCCGTATTCACCGGCGGGCGACCAGCCCAACGCGATCGCGAAGCTGACTGACAATTTCGAAGCGGGCATCGCCAAGCAGACGCTGCTGGGCGTGACCGGTTCGGGCAAGACCTACACCATCGCCAACGTCATCCAGAACGTGCAGAAGCCGACGCTGATCATGGCGCCGAACAAGACGCTGGCCGCGCAGCTGTATGGTGAATTCAAGGCGTTCTTCCCGCACAACGCGGTCGAGTACTTCGTCAGCTACTACGATTACTACCAGCCCGAAGCCTACGTGCCTTCGTCGGACACCTTCATCGAGAAGGACAGCTCGATCAACGAGCACATCGAGCAGATGCGCCTGGCGGCGACCAAGACGCTGCTGTCGCGCCCGGACGCGATCGTGGTGGCCACCGTGTCGGCCATCTACGGCCTGGGCGCGCCGGAAGACTATCTGTCGCTGCGCCTGATCCTGTCCAAGGGCGAGCGCATCGAGCAGCGCGACCTGATCAACCACCTGACCCAGCTGCAGTACACGCGCAACGAGTACGAGCTGCAGCGCGGTACGTTCCGCGTGCGTGGCGAAGTGATCGACGTGTTCCCGGCCGAATCGGACAGCGAGGCCCTGCGCATCGAACTGTTCGATGGCGAGGTCGAGAAGATCACCATGTTCGATCCGCTCACTGGCGAGACGATCCGCAACATGCAGCGCTTCACCGTCTACCCGAAGACCCACTACGCGACCACGCGCGAACGCGTGCTGGCCGCCGTGGAGACCATCAAGGTGGAGCTGAAGGAGCGCCTGGAGCAGCTGTACGCGGAAAACAAGCTGGTCGAGGCGCAGCGCCTGGCCCAGCGCACCCAGTTCGACATCGAGATGATGGCCGAGGTGGGATTCTGCAACGGCATCGAGAACTACTCGCGGCACCTGACCGGCAAGAACGCTGGCGAGCCGCCACCGACCCTGTTCGACTACCTGCCGCCGGACGCGCTGCTGGTCATCGACGAATCGCACGTGACCATTCCGCAGATCGGCGCGATGTTCAAGGGCGACCGTTCGCGCAAGGAAACCCTGGTCGAGTTCGGCTTCCGCCTGCCGTCGGCGCTGGACAACCGTCCGCTGCGTTTCGAAGAATGGGAAGCGCGCTGCCCGCGTGCGATCTATGTGTCCGCCACGCCGGGCCCGTATGAGTACCGCGAGACCGGTGATGACATCACCGAGCTGGTGGTGCGCCCGACCGGCCTGATCGATCCGGTGGTCGAGATCCGCCCGGTCGGCACCCAGGTCGACGACCTGATGAGCGAGGCCAACGAACGCATCAAGGCCGGTGACCGCGTGCTGGTCACCACGCTGACCAAGCGCATGGCCGAGAACCTCACCGAGTACCTGACCGAACATGGCATCCGCGTGCGCTACCTGCACTCGGACGTGGACACGGTGGAGCGCGTGGAGATCATCCGCGACCTCCGCCTGGGCAAGTTCGACGTGCTGGTCGGCATCAACCTGCTGCGCGAAGGCCTTGACATGCCGGAGGTCTCGCTGGTGGCGATCCTGGATGCGGACAAGGAAGGTTTCCTGCGTTCGACCGGTTCGCTGATCCAGACCATCGGCCGCGCCGCCCGCAACGTGCGTGGCAAGGCCATCCTGTATGCGGACAAGATCACCCGCTCGATGCAGGCGGCGATCGACGAGACCGACCGCCGCCGCGCCAAGCAGGTCGAGTACAACGAGGAGCACGGTATCGTGCCGCGTTCGGTGGCCCGGCCGATCGTGGACGTGCTGGAAGGCGCTCGCTCCGATGCTGCCGAGAAGGAGTCCCGCAAGGGCAAAGGCAAGGGCAGGGCGGTGGCCGAGGACGCGGCCGATTACCGGTCGATGTCGCCAGCCCAGCTGGCCACCCGGCTCAAGGCGCTGGAGCAGCAGATGTACCAGCATGCCAAGGATCTGGAGTTCGAAGATGCCGCCCGCGTGCGCGACCAGATCCGGCAGCTGAAGGAGGCCAGCCTCGGCTGAACACGGTAGCGCGGCAATCTTCACAAAAGTGTTGCGCTTACCTGTCGGCATCCGTAATATACGCGGCCTGCACCGACGCAATCGCGGAGATGCAGAAGCAAAACGGGCGGTTAGC
>DOKO01000143.1 GCA_003510825.1 Stenotrophomonas sp. | reverse complement strand
GCCGAGATCATCCCGATCGACAGCGAGCACAGCGCGATCTTCCAGTGCCTGCGCTCGCGTGATGCCAGCCTGGACGGGGCCGGCGTGCGCCGGATCCTGCTGACCGCCTCGGGCGGCCCGTTCCGTGGCCGCAGCCGCGCCGAACTGGAACAGGTGACTCCGGCCCAGGCTGTTGCCCACCCGAAGTGGTCCATGGGCCCGAAGATCTCGGTCGATTCGGCGACGTTGATGAACAAAGGCCTGGAAGTGATCGAGGCGCACCACCTGTTCAAGGTGCCCGGCGAGCGCATCGAGGTGCTGGTCCACCCGCAGAGCCTGGTCCATTCGCTGGTCGAGTTCGTCGACGGCTCGACCCTGGCCCAGCTGGGCCTGCCGGACATGCGCACCACCCTGGCCGTGGGCCTGGGCTGGCCGCAGCGCATCGAATCGGGCGTGTCCGGGCTGGACCTGCTGGCCCAGGGCCGGCTCGATTTCGAAGCCCCGGACACCGAGGCCTTCCCCTGCCTGGCCCTGGCCTGGCAGGCGATGCAGGCCGGCGGCACCGCTCCGGCGGTGCTGAACGCGGCCAACGAAGAGGCCGTTTCAGCGTTTCTTCAGGGCCGGATCGGTTTCCTGAGCATTCCCGCACTGGTTGCTAACGCTCTTTCAACACTGCCGACCGAAGCAGCCGATACACTGGACGGCCTGTTGTCCGCCGACCAGCGGGCCCGCCAGTTGACCCTGAACGCCATCGACGCCGCCTGAACGCCACGCCCATACCGCATGACGCCGCTGCCATTGCCCGCCACCGTGAGCCTGCATGACTGACTTCATCGGATCGGTCTGGTGGATGATCGTCAGCCTCGGGCTGCTGGTCACCTTCCACGAATTCGGGCACTACGCGGTGGGCCGCCTCTGTGGGGTGAAGGTGCTGCGCTTCTCGGTCGGCTTCGGCCGCCCGCTGTGGTCGCGCCGCGACAAGCACGGCACTGAGTTCGCCATCGCCGCCCTGCCGCTGGGCGGGTATGTGAAGTTCCTCGACGAGCGCGAGGTCGAGGTGCACCCGCATGAGCGCGGGCAGGCCTTCAACCACAAGACCGTCTGGCAGCGCATCGCGATCGTTGCCGCCGGCCCCATCGCCAACCTGCTGCTGTGCATCCTGCTGCTGTGGGCGATGTTCGTGATCGGCAAGCAGGATTATTCGGCCACCATCGGCCGCACCACCGGCATCGCCGCCAGCGCCGGCCTGGCCAGCGGCGACCGCGTGCTGCGGGTGGACGACCGCGACGTGGTCACCCTGGGCGATGCCAGCATGGCCCTGACCGCGGCGGCGATGGACCGGCGTGACGTGACCCTGGAGGTGCTGGACAGCAGCGACCAGGTGCGCAAGCGCACGCTGCCGCTGTCGCAGCTGCCGGCCGGCTTCGATGAACGCCGCGTGCCGAGCCTGGCCGGCCTGCAGTGGCAGGCATCGCTGCAGCCGGCGCAGGTGGACAGCCTGACCGCCGATTCGGCCGTGGCCGGCCTGCTGCAGCCGGGCGACCTGATCGTGGCCATTGACGGCCAGCGCATCGAAGGCGCCGACCAGGTCAGCGCGCAGATCCAGGAACTGGGCCGCCGTGGTGGCCCGGGCATGATCGAAGTGCTGCGCGGTGGCGAGCGCCTGGCGCTGGAAGTGACCCCGCGCGCGGGCAAGGACGGCCAGGGCAAGCCGGTCTGGCAGATCGGCGTGGGCTTCTCCGGCGCGTTCAGCCCCGCCTACGACACCCTGATGCGCTACGGGCCGCTCGATGCGGTGACCGTGGCCGTGCGCGAAACCGGCCGCCTGGCCTCCGATTCGCTGGGCATGATGGCCCGCATCGTCACCGGCAAAGCCTCGCTGCAGAACGTTTCCGGCCCGGTCACCATCGCCCGCGTGGCCAATGTTTCGGCCAAACGCGGCCTCGATTGGTTCCTGCAGTTCCTTGCGCTGCTGTCGCTGAGCCTGTGCATCATCAACCTGCTGCCGATTCCCATCTTGGACGGCGGGCACCTGCTGTATTACCTTATCGAGTTGGTCAAGGGCAGCCCGCTGAGCGAGCGTGCCATCGCCGCAGGTCAGTACATCGGCCTTGCGTTGCTGGCCGGGCTGATGGGGTTGGCGTTCTACAACGACATCCTTGGCCTGGTCCCGCGATGAACTTTTCCACGTTTTTGGCGTCTACAGCGCCGGCATCCCGTACCAATGAAATCGACCTTCCTACCGGACGTGACATGACGCGACTCCCCAATCGCCGCCTGCTGGCCCTCGCCCTCGCCGCCGTCACCGGCGCTCCCGCCCTGGCCCAGGCAGCCGAGCCCTTCACTGTCAGCGACATCCGCGTCGACGGCCTGCAGCGCATCAGTTCGGGTACGGTGTTCACCTACCTGCCGGTGGAACGTGGCGAGACGGTCACCGACAGCAAGGTCGGCGAGACCATCCGCGCCCTCTACAAGACCGGCTTCTTCGAAGACGTGCAGCTGGATCGCCAGGGCAACATCCTGGTCGTGACCGTCAAGGAACGCCCGGCGATCAACAAGCTGACCGTGACCGGCAACAAGGACATCAAGTCCGACCAGCTGCTCAAGGGCCTGTCCGACATCGGCCTGACCGAGGGCGGCACCTTCGACCGCCTGAGCCTGGACCGCGTGACGCAGGAACTGCGCCGCCAGTACAACGATCGTGGCAAGTACAACGTCGAGATCACCCCGACGGTGAGCCCGCTGGACCGCAACCGCGTGGACATCGCCATCGCGATCAAGGAAGGCAAGGCCGCCAAGATCCAGCACGTCAACCTGGTCGGTACCGAAAAGTACGCCAGCGAGGACATCCTGGAAACCTGGGAATCCAAGGAGCACAACTGGGCGTCGTGGTACCGCCGCGATGACCAGTACTCCAAGGAAAAGCTGTCCGGTGACCTGGAAAAGCTGAACTCCTGGTACCTGGACCGCGGCTACGTCGACTTCAGCATCGACTCGACCCAGGTCTCGATCAGCCCGGACAAGCGCGACATGTTCGTGACGGCCGGCGTCACCGAAGGCAACCAGTACAAGATCTCCGAGATCAAGGTCAGCGGTGACACCGTCCTGCCGCAGGAAGATGTCGAGCGCATGGTCGTGCAGCGCGCCGGCGACACGTTCTCGCGTGCGCTGCTGGAGTTCAGCTCCGACGCGATCACCAATTCGCTGTCCAACATCGGCTACGCGTTCGCCAAGGTGAACCCGATCCCGACCACCAACCGTGCCGAGCAGACCGTCGCGGTGAACATGCAGGTCGTCCCCGGCCCGCGCGTGTCGGTGCGCCGGATCATCTTCAAGGGCAACACCCGCACCTCCGACGAAGTGATGCGTCGCGAAATGCGCCAGTTCGAGAACAGCTGGTACTCGCAGGCCGCGATCGACCGCTCCAAGATCCGCCTGCAGCGTCTGGGCTACTTCGAGTCGGTGGACGTTGAAACCCCGCCGGTCAGTGGCAGCAACGACCAGGTCGACGTGGTCTACAACGTCAAGGAAACCACCTCGGGCAGCTTCGTGTTCGGCCTGGGCTACTCGCAGTCCTACGGCATGACCACCTCGGTGCAGCTGTCGCAGAACAACTTCCTCGGCGGCGGCAACCGCGTGTCGGTGGAAGCCTCGCGCAGCAGCTACCTGCAGCGCTACGGCTTCAGCTACACCAACCCGTACTTCACCGATGACGGCGTCTCGCTGGGCTACAACCTGTCCTGGCGCGAACTGGATTACTCCGACTTCAACACCGCGCAGTACAACAGCACCAATGGTTCGGCGCAGGTGGTGTTCGGCGTGCCGCTGACCGAGACCGACAGCGTTTCGCTGATGTTCGGCATCGACAGCAACCAGATCACGACCTACGCGGGCTCCACCCCGCAGTCGATCATCGACTACATCAATGCCATCGGCACGCGCACCTTCCACGCCTGGCGCACCGAGCTGGGCTGGGCACGCGATTCGCGCAACGATTACTTCATGCCGACCCGCGGTACCTACCAGCGCATCGGCCTGGAAACCACGCTGCCGGGTTCGACCGTTGAGTACTTCAAGCTGAACTACCAGATCAGCAAGTACTGGCCGATCATGCCGTCGCTGGTGATCAACACCCGTGCGGAAATCGGCTACGGCGACAGCTACGGCAAGGATTACACCCGCAACATCTGCTACACCCCGCCGACCACCGACAATCCGAACCCGACCCAGACCGTGGACTGCACCCCGGCCGCCTCGGATTACATCAAGACGGTGACCGCCACCGGCCTGCCGTTCTACGAGAACTTCTACGCCGGCGGCACCAACTCGGTGCGCGGCTTCGAAGACAACACCCTGGGCCCGCGCGAGGTGACCTCGGGTTACCCGAACGGCCAGCCGCTGGGCGGCTCGGTGAAGACCGTCGGTTCGGTCGAAGCGTACTTCCCGCGCCTGTTCGACAGCCCGTCGGCACGCGTGTCGGCCTTCCTGGACTTCGGTAACGTCTACAACGGCACCAAGAACTTCAAGGCCAACGAGCTGCGCGTGTCCACCGGTGTGGCCCTGCTGTGGCGCGCCCCGGTGGGCCCGATCTCGATCAGCTACGCGTTCCCGCTGAAGAAGAAGGACGGCGACGAAATCGAACGCCTGCAATTCACCTTCGGTGGCCAGTTCTAAGGAGCGAAGCTCCTCAGAACCGCGCCACCTCCGGTGAATTGCCCCCGCATTCCACCTATCCCCCGCGCCGTTGGCGCGCCCCCCTTAACAAAGGGGGGCTCTCCACCAGACGGGTTACGAAGCGCCGGGCTCTGCCCGGCGTTTCTGTTTCGGTTGCTCAACGCTTCTTCGGGGTGGCAAGCGGGATCAGGTCGGTGGTTGCTACGCGGGCCATCGACGCCATCGCCTGCAGCGGCATGCCCGGGTCGGTGGACGTGGTGAGGGTGAACAGGATGCCGCTCGGGGCGTCGGGCGCGTTCACGCCCCATGCGCGGGTGTGCGTGCCATCGCGGTTCGGGCCGGAGGCTTCCACCTCGTTGACCTGCAGCGGGGCAGGCACACCCTTCAACAGGCGTTGGAACTCGGCCACGAACGCATCCGGCTGCGCCTGGCGGGCGAACACCGCGCACACGCCATCGCCGGTCTGCGCCACCGCATAGTTGCCGGCGCCCAAGGTGATGGCCCAGGCCTTGCCGGGCTTGCCCATCAGGAAACCCTGTGCGGTGTCGTCAGGCAGCGGCGCCAGGCCTTTGGCTTCCATGAACTGCTCAACCTTGCGCGCGTCGCCAAAGGCGGCCAGGCAGGTGTTGGTGAACAGGCCGCCGAAATCGGCGGCGGCGCCGCCAGGGGCGTCGGCGGCACGGATCGGGCCGGCAACAGCCAGCGCAGCCAGAACGGCTGCAGAACACAGCAGATTTCGCATGAAAAGTCCTTTTTTCCTGGCCCGCACAGGCTGCGCGGGCATCCAGAGGGTGCGGCCACCCTAGCCCACGTGGTGCCGCAGTGACCAGACCCGGGGCCCGCACCGCTCGGCCACAGAACCGTCCCGCATGACCGGATTGGCATCACACGTTAAACTCCCGCCGTGAATACTCCTACCTACACCGCCCAGCAACTCGCCGATCAGTTCGGCCTGCAGGTCCATGGCGACCCTGCCACCGCCATCCGTGGCGTGGCCACCCTCGCCCATGCCGGTGCCGGCCAGCTGACCTTCCTTGCCAACCCGCGCTACCGCGCGCAGCTGGCCGACAGCCAGGCCTCGCTGGTGGTCCTGCGTGCCGAAGACGCCGAGGCCGCCCCCGGCGCCGCGCTCGTCGCCAAGGATCCCTACACCACCTTCGCCAAGATCGCCGCGCTGTTCGACGTCGCGCCGGTGCGTGAGCCGGGCATCCATCCCAGCGCGGTCATCGACCCGCAGGCCCAGGTGGCCGCCAGCGCCCACATCGGCCCGTTCGTCACCATCGGTGCGCGCAGCGTGGTCGGCGAGAACTGCATCATCGGCGCCGGCAGCATCATCGGCGAAGACTGCACCCTCGACAGTGGCTGCGAACTGATCGCCCGCGTCACCCTGGTCACCCGCGTGAAGCTCGGCAAGCGCGTGCGCATCCATCCCGGTGCCGTGCTCGGCGCCGATGGCTTCGGCCTGGCGATGGACGCCGGCAAGTGGATCAAGGTGCCGCAGCTGGGTGGCGTGCGCATCGGCGACGACTGTGAGATCGGCGCCAATACCTGCGTCGACCGCGGTGCGCTGGAAGACACCGTGCTCGCCGAAGACGTGCGCTTGGACAACCTGGTGCAGATCGCGCACAACGTGCAGATCGGCGCCCACTCGGCC
>DOKO01000142.1:341-4232 GCA_003510825.1 Stenotrophomonas sp. | reverse complement strand
GCGCGTGCTGCGCCCGGGCGGTCGCCTGCTGCTGTGCAGCCTGGCCCGCCACGAGCACAAGGCCGCGGTGGAAGCCTATGGCCACGTCAACCTCGGCTTCAGCGACAAGGAGCTGCGCAGGTTCGTCGACAAGGCCGGCCTGCAGGTCTCCAGCCTGGAAACCGTGACCCGCGAAAAACGCCCGCCGCATTTCGAAGTCATCTCGCTGATCGCCAACAAGCCCTGAGGTCGCCGTGTCCGCCCTGCCCTGGCTGCATCCCGAACGTGCCCATGCCCTGCTTGCCGCACTGCGCGAGCGCATCCTGATCATCGACGGTGCGATGGGTACGATGATCCAGCGCCATGACCTGCAGGAAGACGATTACCGCGGCCAGCGTTTCGCCGGCGGCTACGACCACGACCATGGCCCCGGTTGCGACCACGCCGCGCCGGAAGGCCACGACCTGAAGGGCAACAACGACCTGCTGCTGCTCACCCGGCCGCAGGTCATCGGTGACATCCACACCGCCTACCTGCAGGCCGGCGCGGACCTGGTGGAAACCAACACGTTCAACGCGACCTCGGTCAGCCAGGCTGACTACCACCTCGAACACCTGGTGTACGAACTGAACAAGGCCGGCGCCGCCGTCGCCCGCGCCTGCTGCGATGCCGTCGAGGCGACCACGCCGGACAAGCCGCGCTTCGTCATCGGCGTGATCGGGCCGACCAGCCGCACCGCCTCGATCAGCCCCGACGTGAACGATCCCGGCTTCCGCAACACCAGCTTCGACGAACTGCGCGACACCTACCGCGAAGCCATCGAAGGCCTGATCGATGGCGGCGCCGACACCCTGATGGTCGAGACCATCTTCGACACGCTCAACGCCAAGGCCGCGCTGTATGCGCTGGAAGAGGCCTTCGATGCGCGCGGTGCACGCCTGCCGGTGATGATCTCCGGCACCATCACCGATGCGTCCGGCCGCACCCTGTCGGGGCAGACCGCCGATGCCTTCCATGCCTCGCTGGCCCATGCGCGCCCGCTGTCGATCGGCCTGAACTGCGCGCTGGGTGCCGATGCCATGCGCCCGCACGTGGAAACCCTGTCCCAGGTGGCCGACTGCCATGTCAGCGCGCACCCCAATGCCGGCCTGCCCAATGCCTTCGGCGAGTACGACGAGACGCCCGAGGAAATGGCCGCCACCCTGCGTGGCTTCGCCGAGGATGGCCTGCTGAACCTCGTCGGTGGCTGCTGCGGCTCCACCCCTGACCATATCCGCGCCATCGCCGAGGCCGTGGCTGGCCTGCCGCCGCGCGCGCTGCCCGGCGCACAGGAGCAGCAGGCCGCATGAGCACTTCGCCCTACACCCGCCTGTCCGGCCTGGAACCGCTGGTCATCACCCCGGACCTGCTGTTCGTCAACGTCGGCGAACGCACCAACGTTACCGGCAGCGCGCAGTTCCGCAAGCTCATCAAGGAAGGCCGCTACGAGGAAGCCGTGGACGTGGCCCGCCAGCAGGTGGCCAGCGGCGCACAGATCCTCGACGTCAACATGGACGAAGGCCTGATCGATTCGGAAGCGGCGATGACCCGCTACCTCAACCTGATCATGTCCGAGCCGGATATCGCGCGCATCCCGGTGATGGTCGATTCCTCCAAGTGGAGCGTGATCGAGGCCGGGCTGAAGTGCCTGCAGGGCAAGAGCGTGGTCAACTCGATCTCGCTGAAGGAAGGCGAGGCGCTGTTCCGCGAGCACGCGCGCAAGGTGCTGCGCTATGGCGCGGCCGCGGTGGTGATGGCCTTCGACGAGGCTGGCCAGGCCGACACCTGCGCGCGCAAGGTCGAAATCTGCACCCGCGCCTACCGCATCCTCGTCGATGAGATCGGCTTCCCGCCGCAGGACATCATCTTCGACCCGAACATCTTCGCCGTCGCCACGGGCATCGAAGAGCACGACAACTATGCGGTCGACTTCATCGAAGCGACCCGCATCATCAAGCAGACCCTGCCGCACTGCCACGTGTCCGGCGGCGTTTCCAACGTGTCGTTCTCGTTCCGCGGCAACGAAACGGTGCGCCAGGCCATCCACTCAGTGTTCCTGTACCACGCCATCGCCGCCGGCATGGACATGGGCATCGTCAACGCCGGCGCGATGCCGATCTACGACGAGCTGGAGCCGGAGCTGCGCGAGCGCGTGGAGGACGTGATCCTCAACCGCCGCAGCGATTCGACCGAGCGCCTGCTGGAGATCGCCGAACGCTACAAGGGCAGGAAAGGCGCGGCCAGGACCGAGGACCTGGCCTGGCGTGAGAAGCCGGTGGCGCAGCGCCTGGCGCATGCGCTGGTGCACGGCCTGGATGCCTACGTGGAAGAGGACACCGAGCTGGCCCGACAGGCGTCCAGCCGCCCGCTGGATGTGATCGAAGGCCCGCTGATGGACGGCATGAACGTGGTCGGCGACCTGTTCGGCGCCGGCAAGATGTTCCTGCCGCAGGTGGTGAAATCCGCGCGCGTGATGAAGAAGGCGGTGGCCTACCTGCTGCCGTACATCGAAGCGGAGAAGGCGCGCAGCGGCGACACCGCGCGCAGCAATGGCAAGATCATCATGGCCACGGTGAAGGGCGATGTGCACGACATCGGCAAGAACATCGTCGGCGTGGTCCTGGCCTGCAACAACTTCGAGGTGGTGGACCTGGGCGTGATGGTGCCGGCGCAGAAGATCCTCGATGCCGCGCGCGAACACAACGCGGACCTGATCGGCCTGTCCGGGCTGATTACCCCCTCGCTGGAAGAGATGAGCCACGTCGCCCGCGAAATGGAGCGCCAGGGTTTCGACCTGCCGCTGCTGATCGGCGGTGCCACCACCTCGCGCGCACACACCGCGCTGAAGATCGACCCGCATTACAAGGCACCGACGGTGTGGGTGAAGGATGCCTCGCGCGCGGTCGGCGTGGCCCAGTCGCTGATCTCGCGCGACCTGCGCGAGGCCTTCGTCGCCGCCAACGAAGCCGACTACGCCGAGATCCGCGCGCGCCACCGCAACCGCGGCGATGCCAAGCGCCTGGTCACGCTGGAACACGCACGCGGGCAGAAGTTCCAGGGCGACTGGGGCAACTACATCCCGCCGGCACCGAAGCAGCCGGGCCTGCACGTGTTCGATGATTACCCGCTGGCCGAACTGGTCGACTACATCGACTGGACCCCGTTCTTCCAGGCCTGGGAACTGGCCGGCAAGTACCCGGCCATCCTCACCGATGAGATCGTCGGCACCCAAGCCAGCGAGCTGTACCACGACGCACGCGCGATGCTCGACCGCATCGTCGGCGAGAAGTGGCTGCAGGCCAAGGCCGTGTTCGGCCTGTGGCCGGCCAACAGCGTCGGCGACGACGTGCGCGTGCAGCACCCGGAGGGCGAGACCACCCTGCACTTCCTGCGCCAGCAGGTGGACAAGCCGGCCGAGCGCCCCGACTTCTGCCTGGCCGACTTCATCGCCCCGGCCGACAGTGGCCAGCAGGACTGGATCGGCGCCTTCGCGGTGACCGCCGGCATCGGCATCGACGCCCACGTCGCGCGCTTCGAGGCCGACCATGACGACTACAACGCGATCCTGCTGAAGGCCCTGGCCGACCGCTTCGCCGAAGCGCTGGCCGAGCGCCTGCACCAGCGCGTACGCACGGAGTTCTGGGGTTACGACCACGCCGAGACGCTGGACAACGAGGCGCTGATCGACGAGCAGTACCGCGGCATCCGCCCGGCCCCGGGCTACCCGGCCTGCCCCGAGCACAGCGAGAAACGCCGCCTGTTCGACCTGCTGCAGGCCGAAGCGAACGCCAGCATGGAGCTGACCGAGAGCTTCGCGATGCTGCCCACCGCCGCCGTATCGGGCTACTACTTCAGCCACCCGCAGAGCCAGTA
>DOKO01000142.1:0-166 GCA_003510825.1 Stenotrophomonas sp. | reverse complement strand
CAGCCACCCGCAGAGCCAGTACTTCGTGGTCGGCCGCCTCAGCCGCGAACAGGTGAGCGACTACGCGCGCCGCAAGGGCGTTGACCGCGCCCAGGCCGAGCGCTGGCTGGCTTCCAACCTCGACTACGACCCCGAATGAGGCGGTAGCGAGATCGGAAGAGCGGTT
>DOKO01000140.1 GCA_003510825.1 Stenotrophomonas sp. | reverse complement strand
GCTCCAGGTCGCCTTGCCGATGGTATGGCCGGAATAGCGGTACTGATCGTAGCGGCCGGCCACGCTCAGGTTCAGCGTGTCGTGCAGCGGCAGGCGCAGCTCGGCGGCGGTCGCCCAGCGGTTGCGCGAACCCTTACCGTCCGAATCCTTCCAGCTGTAGTAGTAGTACTCGGTCGCCAGCGGATCGGGATTCAACGCGTAGGCCTGCTGGCCCACTTCCACGGTCGCGGCGAAGCCGGCATCGCCGCCGGGCAGGCCGAACAGCGAACCGTTGGTCAGGGTCAGGGCCGCGGTCTCGGTGCGCGACTTCGGCGTGTAGGTCGTGCGCGCGGCGATCGACTCGTACTCGGCGCGGGTCAGCGGCCGGTACAGGCGCGACGGGTCGGCGTTATAGATCGGGAAGCCATCATCGTCCTCGCCCAGCTGCGGCCCCAGGAACAGGTCGTTGGCCTTGGCGGCGACGATCTGCGGCCAGCTGATCCGCGACTGGTACTGCGAGTGGCTCAGCGCCGCTTCGTAATCCCAGTTGCCGGCCAGGTTGCCCTTGAAGCCGGTGGTCACGCTGAAGGTCTTCTGCGTGCTGCGCACCATGGCATTGCGCAGGCCGCCCATCTCCTCGGGCGAGAACTGGCGCTGCCAGAATTCGATCTCACCGGTGGCTTCGTTGTTGAAGTAGCCCGATTCGTCGCCGTCGGCGGCCATGCGGCCCCACGAGGTGACATCGCGCATCAGGGCCAGCGTGTGGTACCCCATCTGCACGTCGGCAAACCACTGCTGGCCGTTGTCGAAGTCATAGCTCAGCGAGGCATAGCCGTTGGCGCCGCGGCGCTTGCTGAGGATGGTGCCGTAGCCGATCGATGCGTCGCTGCCGCAGTAATAGCCATAGCGCGGGCGGAAGGCGTGGTAGGTGCTGCCCTGGTTCTGCCCGGCCAGCGCTTCGCAGGTGGCCGCACCCGGGTCCAGGTAGTCATCGTCGTAGTTGGTGCGCAGGTAGGCGCGGCGGGCGATGCGCGAGCCTTCGGTCGGCCCGTCTTGGGTCGAATCCTGGATGTCGCGCTCATAGGCCCACAGCGGTGTCTGCGACTGCAGCTCCACGCTGTACACCGCATTGAAATTGCCCTTGCTGAAGCCGCTGGACAGGCTCATGTCGAACGACTCGCCACCGCCTTCGCTGGTGGTGCCCATGCGCACGTCGACTGTGGTGCCGTCGGCCTTCTTCTTCAGGATGAAGTTGACCACGCCGGCGATCGCATCCGAGCCGTAGATGGCCGACGCGCTGCCGGTCAGCACTTCGATGCGGTCGATCATGCCCAGCGGGATGTTGGACACGTCGGTGAAGTTGCTGCGGCCCTGGAACGGCATCGGGAAATCAGCGATGCGGCGGCCGTTGACCAGTACCAGAGTGTGGTTCGGGCCCAGCCCGCGCAGGTCGACCTGCTGTGCGCCCGGCGAGAAGTCGGCGCCGCTGGAGGACTGCTGGCTCTGCGTCTCGCCGCCGTTCTGGGTCATCGCACGCAGCACGTCGGGCACCGTGGTGAAGCCGCTGGAGCGGATCTCCTCGGCATTGATCACCGTGATCGGTGCCGGGCCTTCCACCTGTGCGCGCGGAATGCGCGAACCGGTCACCTGGACCGCATCGAGTTGCTGCACCGAAGAGGAACCGGGGCCCTGGGCCGCTGCCGAGGCAGCAACACCCATCAACGCCAGCTGGATCGACCACGCCATCGCCTGTCTACGCATGAGAGATATCTCGGGAATGAAGCCGGCCCGCAGAGGAGGGGCCCTGTCCCCCATTCACAATCCGGAATGGGCGCGCGCATTTAACGCCTTTTTTATGCTCTTGACTACAGGTCTTTCATCTGGCAAAGAGTGAAAACGGTTGCAAGCCGATTCTGTTCAGGGAGATCCACGATGAGTTCCCTTGTCCGCCGATTCTGGTCAAGCCTCGTGCTGGGGGTGGTGCTGGCCGTGATGGCCCCGCTGGCGTCAGCGCAGGACTCCCGCGACCTGCATTCCCCCGGCTTCGATTATTACGAGATTGGCGACCTGGATGCACCCCGTCCCGGTCCACGCGCCCCGGCGATGATGCTGATGGGCGGCGGCGAGTGGGTGCCCGAGGCCTTCCAGTGGTGGCTGCGCCAGGCCGGCAACGGCCGCGTGCTGATCCTGCGCGCGTCCGGTAGCGATGAGCTGCAGGAGCGCCTGTACCGCGATATCGGCGGCACCACCGCCGTGCAGACCCTGGTGTTCGACAACCGCCGCGGCGCCGACGATCCGGCGGTGCTGCGCGTGGTTGCCGCCGCCGATGCCATCTTCATCGCCGGCGGTGACCAGTCGCGCTACATCCGCTTCTGGAAGGGCACGGCGCTCAACCGCGCGCTCAATGCGCACGTCCGCGCCGGCAAGCCGATCGCCGGCACCAGCGCCGGGCTGGCGATCCTTGGTGGTTACGCCTACGGCGCGCTCGATGGCGGCAGCATCACCTCGGCCGGTGCGCTGGCCGACCCGATGGGCAGCGCGGTCACCCTGGACAGCGGCTTCCTGCACATGCCCTACCTGCAGCGCGTGGTCACCGATACCCATTT
>DOKO01000284.1 GCA_003510825.1 Stenotrophomonas sp. | reverse complement strand
GACGATGACGACCATGCGGCCCTGGCGGATGTCTTCAAGGATCTCGGGGATCGGGGCGAAATTCATGCGCGTGCTCCCTGTGGGTGCTGACCGTTGGCCGGCACACCGATCAAACGCTCTACGTAACGGGCAACCAGGTCGATTTCCAGGTTCACCGCGCTGCCCACGCCGGTGGCGGAGAAGGCGGTGTTGGCCACGGTGTGCGGGATGAGCGCGACTTCGAAACCTTCGCCGTCCACTTCGTTGACGGTGAGGCTGACGCCGTCCACGCAGATCGAGCCCTTCTTGGCGATGTAGCGGCGCAGCGCGGCCGGCGCGGCGAAGCGCCAGCGCTGGGCACGTGCATCTTCGTGGATGGACAGGACCTGGCCGAGGCCATCGACGTGGCCGCTGACCAGGTGGCCGCCAAGGCGGTCGGTCGGGCGCATGGCGCGTTCGAGGTTGATGACCGCGCCTTCAGCCAGCTGGCCCAGCGTGGTCAGGCCCAGGGTCTCGGTCGAGGCATCAGCCTGGAAGCTGCTGGCGTCGAATGCGATGACGGTGAGGCAGACACCGTTGATGGCGATGCTCTCGCCCATCTGCACGTGGTCGAACGGCAGGTTGCCGACATTGAAGGTGAAGCGGACATCGCCGCCGATGGATTCGCGTGCGGCCAGACGGCCGACGCCTTCGATGATTCCAGTAAACAAGAAACGTTCTCCGCGGAAAGTGAGCGAAAAACGCCGCAAGGCAAACAGGCGGGCGCAGGGCCGCAAAGGCCCTGTGGCACCGTCTTCTTTCATCCGGACTATACCGTCGGCTCCCGGCATTGGACCGGATCTGCTGACCCCCGACCATGGGCCGGGGCGCTCGCGGGCTCGTGCTTGCGCACCTACCGCCGGTGGGGAATCGCACCCCGCCCTGAAGACGTTTGTGTACCGGCGAACCGGCTCGGCCAGTGTACCAGCCTCGACTGAACGAGGTCGGATCCCTTTACGAATGGAAAGGGCTCTGACCCCAGGGGGCCAGACAAGGGGTCAGAGCCCTTTCCTGCGGAAAGGGATCCGCCCCCTGCCCTGCACGGATCCGACCCCCAGCTGAACCGACCGCCAGCTGTGACGTAAGTCGCTCGTAATCTGTAAAAGTTTCATTAAACTCAAGCCTCGGACGACATGAGGTCGCCACGGACTGCCAACAGGGTGGCCCGCCAATGGACTGCAATTCACAGGAAAATCCATGCGCAAGATCCTGATCGTGGCCGCACTGCTGGCCGCCGCACCGTTCTCGGCCTCGGCCGATGCCCTGAGCTACACCTACGTCGAAGGTGGCTGGACCCAGGCCAAGGTCAGCGACGACAGCCTCAACGATCCCAAGCTGGACGGCGGCTACGTGCGCGGTTCGGTGGCCCTTGCCGAGCAGGTGCACGTGTTCGGTGGCTGGAACTACGGCAGCAAGACCTACCACTTCTCCGATGGCTCGGTGAAGCTGGAACTGAACCAGCCGGAGCTGGGCATCGGCTACCACATGCCCTTCAGCGACCGCGTCGACTACACCGCCGACATCGCCTGGGTGCGTCAGCAGGCCAAGGTCACCGATCGCCTGGACGGTTTCGCTGATGAAACCTTCAAGGACCACACCAACCTGGTGCGCGCCACCATGGGCCTGCGTGGCAAGCCCTCGCGCATGACCGAAGCCTGGATCAAGGCCGGTTACATGGATGGCGGCAACAATTTCGAAGGCACCTGGGTCGGCACCCTTGGTGGCCAGGTCAACTTCACCAAGACCTGGGGTCTGGTGGGCGAGGTCTCCGGCTACCGCGACGTCACCCAGTTCTCGGCCGGCGTCCGCGCCAGCTTCTGATTGCTCGATCCTCGTCGTGTAATCGAACGGGCTCCGCAAGGGGCCCGTTTTTTTGTGGGCGCGCGCACGGCCTGCCATCGAAGCTGCGTGCAAATGCGCTAGGCTTTCGCGCCTGTGCACTACCCCACTGGAACCGGAACACCGTCATGAAGACTCCCCTTCGCACCCTGCTCGCCAGCGCCCTGCTGTGCGCCCCCGTGTTCGCCACCGCCGCGACGGCACTGACGCCGGAACAGACGCTGGACCTGTACGCGCGCGTGCTGATTGAAGACGATGCCGCTGCCGCACGCACGCTCAACGACGCCATGCGCAGCGCGCACGATGGCAAGGACGCGGTGACGCCCACGCCGGGCGCACTGGCCAAGGCGCTGGCCGAACCGTGGATGGCGCTGCAGGCCAGCGTCGGCGGCACGCCCGATGCGGCCGCGACCGAAGCGCTGTACGCCAAGGTGCTGAAGGCATCGACCTGCCGCGCCACCGGCAGCAGCATCGAAGACAACGAGTACGTGGACGACCAGAAGATCGCCACGGTCGATTTCATCTGCAAGGTGGTGGACCTGGCCAGCGTGCGCCCGCTGTTCGCCGACAGCATGACCAGTGAAGACCCGGCCAGCCGCACGCGCTTCATCGAGGCCTACACGCAGGCGCTGAAGAGCGGCACGCAGCGCACGGTGAAGGGCAGCCAGAAGCTGTACTCCGGCACCGGGCAGGCGTACTGGTTCAGTGGCAGCTTCGATGAGCTGGTGACGCCGGTGTTGGAATCCATCGCGCCGTTCCAGGTGTGGATGGAAGATGCCGAAGCGGCCAGCGCACCGAAGGTGACCGGCGTGCCGGGCTGCGACCTGCTGCTGCAGCAGCACCGCAGCTGCGTGGCGAAGATCGCGCCGGAACAGATCAGCGGCGTGGATGCGATGGCCGAGGAGCTGAAGGCCAAGGCGCAGGTGAAGTCGGCCGACGAGATGACGCAGGAGTGCAAGGCCCTGCGTCCGATCGCACAGATGATGTGGACCGACGAGTGCGCGTAAGGCGGTAACCGGCAAGCAGGCCACGGCGCCAACCAAGGTTGGCGTCTACCAGAGCACGGGAGATCCACGCCATGCGTGGATGGCTTTCACCGCATCACGCGCGCAGCAGCAACCGCAGGTCATCGCCCACCTGGCGCTGGTCGACCACGCGCAGGCGGCGTTGCTGGTCCATCGCTTCAATACCCAGGCCAGCCAGCAGCGGGCGGCCGGAATCTCCCAACAGCGTCGGCGCCTGGTACAGCAGCAGCTCATCCACCCAGCCGCCACGCAGCAGCGCGCCGGCCAAGGTGGCACCGGCTTCGGTGTGCACTTCATTGATGCCACGCTCGGCCAGCAGCGCCAGCACCGCGCCCAGATCCAGGCGTCCATCGACGCGCGGCACGCCGGCGAATTCGGCATCGGCCGCATCCGGCGCACTGACCGCGGCATCGTGCACGTACAAGGTCGGCGCCCCACCCTCGCGCACGCGGCTGCATTCCAGCGAGCGCAGGCGTGAATCCAGTACCACGCGCAGCGGCGGCATCACCTCGGTGTCGGCCAGGCGCACGGTCAGCATCGGGTCGTCGGCCAGCACGGTGTCGGCACCGGTAAGGATCGCGCCGGCACGCGCACGCCAATGCTGCACGTCTTCGCGCGCGGCCGCGCCGGTGATCCACTTCGAGCTGCCATCGGCCATCGCCGTGCGCCCATCCAGGCTGGCGGCCAGCTTCACCCGCAGCCACGGGCGGTTGCACTCCACGCGCGACAGGAAGCCCTTGTTGAGCTCGCGCGCCTGTGCCGCCATCAGGCCCTCGCACACCTCGATGCCCGCTTCGCGCAGCAGGTCGAAGCCACCGCCATCAACCTTCGGGAAGGGATCGCGCAGCGCCGCGACGACGCGCGACACACCGGCTTCAATCAGCGCCAGCGCGCACGGTGGCGTGCGGCCGAAATGCGCGCAGGGTTCCAGGGTGACGTAGGCGGTGGCACCCCTCGCTTCGTCGCCGGCCTCGCGCAGGGCGAAGACTTCGGCATGCGGGCCGCCGGCACGCTGGTGCCAGCCCTGCCCGACCACGCGTTCGCCATGGGCGATCACGCAGCCGACCATGGGATTGGGGCGGGTGGTATAGGCGGCACGCTCGGCCAGACGCAGTGCGTTGGCCATGTGCAGGTGGTCGAGGACGGTGAACGGCGTGGTCATGCGGCCATGGTAACGCCGCTGATGGGGATGCAGGCCGTCGTGCCAACCAACGGTTGGCACCCACCACCCATCCGGGCGTCAGCCCTTCTTTTTCTTGGTCAGGGCGATGACATCGCCCAGCAGCTGCAGCTGTTCGGTGCTGGACGGCAGGTCGCGTTCCAGCTTCTCGATCTCCTCGCGGAAATCGGCCACGTCCTCGAAGCTGCGGTAGACCGAGGCGAAGCGCACGTAGCCGACGTGGTCGAGCTTGCGCAGTTCGCTCATCACGAACTCACCGACCTTGATCGAGGGCACTTCGCGTTCGCCGCTGATGCGCAGCTGGTGGACGACCGCACGGACGGCGGCTTCGATCTTCTCTTCGGGCACGGCGCGCTTCTGCAGCGCGCGGTCAAAGCCGGCGCGCACCTTGCGCTGGTCGAAGGCTTCGCGGGTGCCATCACTCTTGACGATGGCCGGCAGCTTCAGCTCGACCGTTTCCAGGGTGCTGAAACGTTCGTTGCAGGCCTCGCACTCACGCCGACGGCGGATCGTCGCGCCGTCTTCGGAGACGCGCGAGTCGATGACCCGTGTATCGGCATGCTGGCAGAAGGGGCAATACATGGAACGCCTGGCTCAGGGGGAATACCAATCTGTCATCGTCATGACAGCGTCGCAAAGGTACCTGAGAAGGGCTTTTGCAGCAAATCCGGGCGGCGCTCAGCCTTGTGCGGCAAGGGGTTGCTGCCAGCGCAGCCACGCCAGATGCGCAGCCGGCAGCAGCAGCGGCGGGCCGTACAGCAGCAGGCCGAAGCCCTCCGCGCGTTCGGTCAGCCCGACCACCACGCCCAGCACGACGGCGGGAATCGCCGCCAGGACGCCGAGCAACAGCAGGCCCCACCAGACCCGAGCCATGGCCTGCAGGCCCGACCGGCCCTGCAGCAGGAAATCGGCGCCGATACGCACCCAGGCGACGATGCCGAGTGCACCCGCCGCGCCCCAGCAGACCAGCAGCAGCTGGCTCAACAGGCGGGTCTCCTGCATCAGGCCGGCGTACACGCCGACCAGGGCCACGATGCCGCCCAGCAGCAGGCCGGGCAGGCCGAACAACAGGGCCAGTGCGAGGTGCAGGCGTTTGTGCAGGCGCTCATCCATGTGCGTTGCTTCCTGGGTGCTGGGGTCAGAGCCCTTCCCTGCGGGAAGGGATCCGACCCCTGCTTCGATCCGGATGCCCGGGGTCGGATCCCTTTCCGTCAGGAAAGGGCTCCGACCCCAGGATCGATCAACCGTAGACCGGGTACTTGCGGCACTGCGCGCTGACGCCGTCGCGCACGCGAGCGATGACGGCGTCATCGGCCGGGGCGTCGAGCACGTCGGCGATCCAGTTGGCCAGGTCCACGCAGTCCTGTTCGACGTAACCACGGGTGGTCACAGCCGGGGTGCCCAGGCGCAGGCCCGAGGTCACGAACGGCGAACGCGGGTCGTTCGGCACCGAGTTCTTGTTGACGGTGATGTGGGCCTTGCCCAGCGCGGCTTCCGCGTCCTTGCCGGACACGTCCTTGCCGATCATGTCCACCAGCATCAGGTGGTTCTGGGTGCCGCCGGAGACGATCTTGTAGCCACGCGCGATGAGCGTGTTGGCCATCGCCTGGGCGTTCTTCACCACCTGCTGCTGGTACGCGGTGAAGCCCGGCTCCAGCGCTTCCTTGAAGGCCACGGCCTTGCCGGCGATGACGTGCATCAGCGGGCCGCCCTGGATGCCCGGGAACACCACCGACTGCAGCTTCTTGACCAGGTCTTCGTCGGCACCCTTGGCGACGATGATTCCGCCGCGCGGGCCGCGCAGGGTCTTGTGGGTGGTCGAGGTGACCACGTGGGCATGTTCCAGCGGGCTCGGGTAGACGCCAGCGGCCACCAGGCCGGCCACGTGGGCCATGTCGACGAACAGGTAGGCACCGACCTTGTCGGCGATGGCGCGGAAGCGCGCCCAGTCGATCACCTGCGAGTAGGCCGAGAAACCGGCCACGACCATCTTCGGCTTGTGCTCCAGGGCCAGGCGCTCGACTTCGTCGTAATCGATCAGGCCCTGGTCGTTGACGCCGTACTGCACGGCGTTGAACAGCTTGCCCGAGGCGTTGACCTTGGCACCGTGGGTGAGGTGGCCGCCGTGGGCCAGGCTCATGCCGAGGATGGTGTCACCCGGCTGCAGCAGGGCGAAGTACACGGCCTGGTTGGCCTGCGAACCGCTGTGCGGCTGCACGTTGGCGTAGTCGGCACCGAACAGCTGCTTCAGGCGGTCGATCGCCAGCTGCTCGGCGATGTCCACGTATTCGCAGCCACCGTAGTAGCGCTTGCCCGGGTAGCCTTCGGCGTACTTGTTGGTCAGCTGGCTGCCCTGGGCCTCCATCACGGCCGGGCTGGTGTAGTTCTCGCTGGCGATCAGCTCGACGTGGTCTTCCTGACGCTGGGTTTCGGCGGCGATGGCCTTGGCCAGTTCGGGATCGTAGGTTTCGATGCGGACGTCACGCGGGAACATCGGTTACTCCGGCAGGCAGGGGAAAGGGGTACGGCACAGCCCCTGATTGTAGCCCCGTGGCGGACTGCCGGGGCCGAAAGGAACGGGGCCGGATCCCCGTGGAGGAGATCCGGCCCCGTATGGTTTTGCCGGTGGGCTCTGGGGTCGGATCCCTTCCCGCAGGGAAGGGCTCTGACCCCGTTGCCTGACCCCGTTGCCGGCTCAGCGGCTGAGCACGTACTGGGCGATGACCCCGGTGGCGATGGCCACCAGCAGCATGTTGCCGCGATCATCCCGGATCCACTGGTGGCCGTACGGCGGGCGACGCAGGTGGTAGCGCGGGTAGTCGTTCACCACGTAGACCGGGCCGCGGTAGTAATCGCGGTAGCGGTGGCCGACCTGCCAGCCGTAGCCCGGGCCCGGGCGATAGCCGGGGCGGTAGACCACGCGCGGCGGCGGCGGTGCCGGACGGTAGTAGCCGCGGTCGTGGTCGCGACGCCAGTCACGGCGCGCATCGCGGCGGTCGCGTTCGTAGTCGCGGCGCGCCTCGCGGACGTCATGGCGGTACTCGCGACGATCGTCGCGGCGGTCTTCGCGCCACTCGCGGCGGTCACGGTGGTCGTTATCGGCGAATGCCGGGGTGACGGCGCCCAGCGCCAGTACAGAGGCCATGGCCCCGGCCACGATAAGGGTGATGCGCATGACAGACCTCTGTTGAAGTGGATGGTGATGTCCATATTGCGCAACCGATCTGAACCGTTTCCGGCTGGAAACGCTTCCCGCTGACGCGTTCCACTCAGTATTCAGCCTTCGGCCAGCCCCACGGGGCCCCGGCAGGCGCGGCCGCGAACCGGTTCCGGCTATAATTGGCGGTATTCCATTCAGTCTGTGCCCGCTGTCGTCCGGGATCTTCCCGCTGACGGACGGGTGCAGGGCCGCGCCCCTACGGAGACCTCATGTCCTCGCAATACATCTACACCATGAACCGCGTGTCCAAGGTGGTCCCGCCCAAGCGGCAGATCATCAAGGACATCTCGCTGTCCTTCTTCCCGGGCGCGAAGATCGGCCTGCTGGGCCTGAACGGCGCCGGCAAGTCCACCGTGCTGAAGATCATGGCCGGCGTGGACACCGATTTCGAGGGCGAAGCCCGCCCGCAGGCCGGCATCAAGGTCGGCTACCTGGCGCAGGAACCGGAACTGGACCCGACCAAGACCGTGCGTGAAGCGGTGGAAGAAGGCGTGGGCGAAGTGCTGCAGGCACAGGCTGCGCTGGACGCGGTCTACACCGCCTATGCCGAGGAAGGCGCCGACTTCGACGCACTGGCCAAGGAACAGGAGCGCCTGGAGGCGATCCTCGCCGCTGGCGACGCGCACACCCTGGAAAACCAGCTGGACGTGGCCGCCGATGCGCTGCGCCTGCCGCCGTGGGATGCCGTGGTCGGCAAGCTGTCCGGTGGTGAAAAGCGCCGCGTGGCGCTGTGCCGCCTGCTGCTGCAGAAGCCGGACATGCTGCTGCTCGACGAACCGACCAACCACCTCGACGCCGAGTCGGTGGAATGGCTGGAACAGTTCCTGGCGCGCTACACCGGCACCGTCGTGGCGGTCACCCATGACCGCTACTTCCTGGACAACGCCGCCGAGTGGATCCTGGAACTGGATCGCGGCCGCGGCATTCCGTGGAAGGGCAACTACACCGACTGGCTGACCCAGAAGGATGAGCGCCTGAAGCAGGAAGACAACCAGGAAAAGGCCCGCCAGAAGGCGATCCAGAAGGAACTGGAGTGGTCGCGCCAGAACGCCAAGGGCGGCCGTACCAAGGGCAAGGCCCGTCTGGCCCGCCTGGAAGAGCTGCAGTCGGTCGATTACCAGAAGCGCAACGAGACCAATGAAATCTTCATCCCGCCGGGCGAGCGCCTGGGCAACGCGGTGATGGAGTTCAAGAACGTCTCCAAGAAGTTCGGCGACCGCCTGCTGTTCGACAACCTGAGCTTCCTGGTGCCGGCCGGCGCCATCGTCGGCATCATCGGCCCGAACGGTGCCGGTAAGTCGACCCTGTTCAAGATGATCACCGGCAAGGAAAAGCCGGATACCGGCGAGATCGTGGTCGGCCCGACCGTGAAGCTGTCCTACGTGGACCAGAGCCGCGACGCGCTGGAAGGCAACCACAACGTCTTCCAGGAAATCGCTGGCGGCCTGGACATCCTCAACATCAACGGCATCGAGATCCAGTCGCGCGCCTACATCGGCCGCTTCAACTTCAAGGGCCAGGACCAGCAGAAGATGGTCGGTTCGCTGTCCGGTGGTGAGCGTGGCCGCCTGCACATGGCCAAGACCCTGCTGCAGGGTGGCAACGTGCTGCTGCTCGACGAACCGTCCAACGATCTGGACATCGAAACCCTGCGTGCGCTGGAAGATGCGCTGCTGGAGTTCCCGGGCAACACCTTCGTCATCTCGCATGACCGCTGGTTCCTGGATCGCATCGCGACCCACATCCTGGCGTTTGAAGGTGATTCGCACGTGGAGTTTTTCTATGGCAACTACCGCGAGTACGAAGAAGACAAGCGCCGCCGCATGGGCG
>DOKO01000283.1:6944-7250 GCA_003510825.1 Stenotrophomonas sp. | reverse complement strand
CTGGCTGGTGACCTGGCGCAGCGAGGTGCCCGCGAACCCGTGCAGGGCGAACAGTTCCTCGGCGGCGCCGAGAATGCGGTCCTTGGTGGAGAAGTGGGCAGGTTTGGCCATGGGGCAGGGCAGTTCAATCAAACGATTGTTTGATATTAGACCCGTGGCTGCGCCGGCGCATTGTGCGGCGCAGCAGGAAGAGGCATTCGTTCATTTGCGCGTTGCCGCGCCTGTCCATGGCTGGCAACGTCGTCATTGCCTGAACGGGGGTGAGCTACCCCAGTGGGTGCAGTCCTGCCACGCATGGCGTGGCAC
>DOKO01000283.1:0-6727 GCA_003510825.1 Stenotrophomonas sp. | reverse complement strand
TATCAGGCTAAGCCCGCGTTTTGACGCGGGTTTTTTTCATGTTAACCTCGGGTCGATCAAGTGGCCCGCCCAACGGAGTATTCCCATGGCGCTGGAGCGCACCCTTTCGATCATCAAGCCGGACGCCGTTGCCAAGAACGTCATCGGCGAAATCTACGCCCGCTTCGAGAAGGCCGGCCTGAAGGTCGTGGCCGCCAAGTACAAGCAGCTGTCGCGTCGTGAAGCCGAAGGCTTCTACGCCGTGCACCGCGAGCGTCCGTTCTTCAACGCGCTGGTCGAGTTCATGATCTCCGGCCCGGTGATGATCCAGGCCCTGGAAGGCGAGAACGCCGTCCTGGCCCACCGCGACCTGCTGGGCGCCACCAACCCGAAGGAAGCCGCTGCGGGCACCATCCGCGCCGACTTCGCCGAATCCATCGATGCCAATGCCGCCCACGGTTCGGACTCGGTCGAGAATGCCGCGATTGAAATCGCGTACTTCTTCGCCGCTACCGAAGTCGTCTCGCGCTGAGAGTAATGCCGTGAACGAGGTCGTACAGTCCCCCGCCATCCAGCCGCTGCCGAAGTCGGCACCCACGGCTGGCAAGCAGAACCTGCTCGACCTCGATCGCGCGGGCCTGGAGAAGTTCTTCGTCGAGGTTCTCGGCGAGAAGAAGTTCCGTGCCCATCAGGTGATGAAGTGGATCCACCATCACTACGTCACCGATTTCGATGAAATGACCGACCTCGGCAAGGTCCTGCGCGCCAAGCTGCAGGCCCATGCCGAGGTGCTGGTTCCGAACATCGTGTTCGACAAGCCCTCCGCCGACGGCACCCACAAGTGGCTGCTGGCGATGGGCGTGGATGGCAAGAACGCCATCGAGACCGTGTACATCCCCGACAAGACCCGCGGCACGCTGTGCGTGTCCTCGCAGGTCGGTTGTGGCCTGAACTGCACGTTCTGCTCCACCGCCACCCAGGGCTTCAACCGCAACCTGACCACCGCCGAGATCATCGGCCAGGTGTGGGTTGCCGCACGCCACCTGGGCAACGTGCCGCACCAGATGCGCCGCCTCACCAACGTGGTGATGATGGGCATGGGCGAGCCGTTGATGAATTTCGACAACGTCGTGCGCGCCATGAGCGTGATGCGCGACGATCTGGGCTACGGCCTGGCCAACAAGCGCGTGACCCTGTCGACCTCCGGCCTGGTGCCGCAGATCGACCGCCTGTCCACCGAAAGCGACGTGTCGCTGGCGGTGTCGCTGCACGCGCCGAACGATGCGCTGCGCGAGACGCTGGTGCCGCTCAACAAGAAGTACCCGATCGCCGAGCTGATGGCCTCGTGCGCACGCTACCTGCGCGCCAACAAGCGCCGCGAATCGGTCACCTTCGAATACACCCTGATGAAGGGCATCAACGACAAGCCCGAGCATGCCCGCGAGCTGGCCCGCCTGATGCGCCAGTTCGACAACGCGGTGCAGGCCAAGGATTCGGGCAAGGTCAATCTGATCCCGTTCAACCCGTTCCCGGGCACCCGCTACGAGCGTTCGGAAGAAGCGCATATCCGCGCCTTCCAGAAGATCCTGCTCGACAGCAACGTGCTGACGATGGTCCGCCGCACCCGTGGCGACGACATCGACGCCGCCTGTGGCCAGCTCAAGGGCCAGGTGATGGATCGCACCCGCCGCCAGGCGGAGTTCAACAAGACGTTGCTGGCAGGGAAGGGGAGCGATGCGGCCGCGTGACCGTCTCTGGCCAGTCCTGATTGCAGGGGTGCTGGCCGTTTCGGCCAGTGGCTGCAGCAAGACGACCAAGTCGCACCTCCCCGAGGAATACACCCGCGGTGGTGAAATCGCCCCGGAACGCCACGTGCGCGATGCGCCGGGCGTCCGCGAGGAATTCCGTTACCAGGACCAGCTCGCGCTGGCGGCCCGCGACATGCAGGTGGGCAACCTGGACGAGGCCGAGCGCAAGGTGCGCCAGGCCATCAAGCTGAAGCCCAAGGGCGTGGAAGGGGTGATGCTGATGGCCGGCATCGACGACCGTCGTGGCCGCACGCAGCAGGCAGGCGAGGGCTTCCGTCGCGCCGCCGAACTGGCACCGCAGCGCGGTGACGTCCTCAACAATTACGGTGCCTGGCTCTGCCAGCACGGCAATGCCGCCGAATCGCTGGTGTGGTTCGACCGTGCGCTGCAGCTGCCGGGTAGTGCTTCGGCAGGCGGCACGCTGGCCAATGCCGGCAGCTGTGCGCTGGATGCGGGGCAGGTGGAACGCGCCGAGCGCGACCTGCGTGCCGCCCTGGTCACGATGCCGGCCAACCCGGTCGCGCTCGAGGCGATGGCACAGCTCAACGTCCGTCGTGGCCAGTTCTTCGAGGCGCGCGCCTTCGCCGAACGTAGGATTGCGGCTGCACCGGCCACACGTTCCGTGTTACAACTTGCGTCTGAAATCGAGGCGCGACTGGGCGATCAGGCGGCATCCGATCGTTATCTGCAGCGGATTCGACAGGAATTTCCGCAGGACGCTGGCTCCTAACCTCCAGGGTTGATGCATTGTGATTGATGACCAGACTGTGAGCGCTCTCGATACTGCGGCCGGCTGCGGCACCCGCCTGCGCCAGGCCCGCGAGGCGGCCGGACTGACCCTTGATGATGTCGGCCAGCGCCTGCGCATGCCGGTCCAGGTGGTCAAGTCGCTTGAAGAAGAACAGTGGCAGAAGCTCGGCGCCCCGGTATTCGTCCGCGGTCAGCTGCGCAGCTATGCGCGCCTGCTGAACGTGGATATCAGCCAGCTGCTGGAACAGGCCCAGGTCGGTGCGGTCGTTCCGCCCACCCTGGTCAGCCATACCCATACCCCGCGTGCCCGTCGCATCGCCGAGAATCTCGGCCGGCGCATGCTGTATGTCGGCATCACCGCTGTGCTGGCGGTGCCGGTGTGGTTCGCCACGCGCGGCCACTTCGACAATACCCCGGCGACCCCGAACACGGCCTCGCTGGACGTGGTGCCGGCCGCCGTGCCGGTGGCCCCGTCCTCGGTCGGCAACGAACCGGCGGCCGCCAGTGCCGAGCCGGCGGTTGCCGCCGCCAAGCCGGCTGCCACCCCGTACGTGGCCTCGCTGGCCCCGGTGCCGCGTCCGGCCCCGGTTGCCCCGGCTACCGCCAACCTGGACATGCAGTTCAGTGGCGACAGCTGGGTCGATATCGCAGGCCCCGATGGCGGCTCGGTCGAGAAGGCGCTGATCAAGGCCGGCGAGACCCGCAGCTTCACGCCGGGCCAGGTGAGCCGCGTGACCTTGGGCAACGCCTCGGCGGTCCAGGTTCAGCAGAACGGCGCTATCGTCGATCTGACCCCCTACCAGCGAGCCAACGTGGCCCGCTTTCAGGTATCCTCTGAAGGCTCCGTTGTCCCGGTTTCACACTGAGACGCGGTTTCACCACCTTCGATAATCCCAATGGTCCCTCCCTACGGGTGGGGCGAGAGTACGCATGGCGATCGACGATCTGCTCGACGAGCACGAACAAAGTGAACGTGTCCGCAGCTGGCTGCGGAAGAATGGCGCCAGCATCCTTGGTGGCGTAGCGATCGCCATCGGCGCCATTGCCGGCTGGCAGTGGTACCAGACCAACCAGGGCGGCAAGCTGGCCTCGGCCAATGTCGAGTACCAGAAGGCGCTGGTTGGCCTGCAGGGCAACAAGCTGGAGGACGCGGCAAAGGCGGTCAAGGCGCTGGAGGCTGGTCCGTCCAGCATCTACGGCGATCTGGCGGCCCTGCAGCTGGCCAAGGCCCAGGTCGACGCCGGCAAGAACGAAGAAGCACTGGCCACCCTGCGCGCCGTGAAGGTCGAAGGCGACCTGCAGCGCGTGGTCGACCAGCGCGTGGCCCGCCTGCTGGTGGCCACCGGCAAGAGCGACGAAGCGATCAAGCTGCTTGGCAGCGCCACCGACAGCGGCAGCCTGGAAATCCAGGGCGATGCGCTGCTGGCGCAGGGCAAGCGTGACGCGGCCCGTGAGCAGTATGAGAAGGCGCTTAAGACGCTGGACGTGGCAGCACCGCAGCGGCGCGTGCTGGAAACCAAGGTTATGGACGCTGGCGGCACCGTCGCCGCCCCTGCGGAGTCGGTTTGATGAGTCAGAAGGTCATGATTACGCGCGTCGCCTCCGTCCTGCTGCTGGGCATGGCACTGACCGGCTGCAGCACCATGAAGGGCTGGTTCGCCGGTAAGGATGCCGCCGCCAAGAAGGCACAGGAGCCGGCCGAACTGGTCAAGTTCGAGCCGACCCTGAAGGTCAACAAGGCCTGGTCGGTCAATCTGGGCAAGGGCGAGCGCCGCATCGGCGTGCGTCAGGGCCCGGCCGTGGCCAATGGCCATGTGTTCGCTGCGGCGATCACCGGTGGCGTGCACGCCATCGACCTGGAGACCGGCAAGAAGGTCTGGACCTGGGAGCCGCAGAAGGAAAAGAAGAAGGCCAAGCTGCGCCTGTCCGGCGGCCCGGGTGTCGGCGAGAACCTGGTGGTCATCGGTACCCTCGATGGCCAGGTGATCGCGCTGGACATCAACGATGGCAGCGAGAAGTGGCGCGCCCGCGTGCCGGGCGAAGTGATCTCGGCCCCGGCCGTGTCGCAGGGCCTGGTGTTCGTGCGCAGCAATGATGGCCGCGTCACCGCGTTTGAAGCCTCCAACGGCACCCAGAAGTGGTTCAACCCCAGCGAGCTGCCGGCGCTGACCGTGCGTGGCAACGCGCCGGTGGTCACCGGTCCGGGCGTGCTGTTCATCGGCAAGGATGACGGCGCTGTCGCCGCCCTGGCCATGCAGGACGGCCGCACCCTGTGGGACCAGACCGTGGGCAGCCCCGAAGGCCGCACCGAGCTGGACCGCATGGCCGACGTCGACGGCGCTCCGGTGCTGGAAGGCAATACGCTGTTCGTGAGCAGCTTCAAGAACCAGACCATGGCCATCGAAGGCCCGACCGGTCGCCCGCTGTGGGCGCGCGACCACGGCGGTGCCGGCGGCGTGGCGGTGTCTTCGGGCAATGTGTTCGTTACCGACCCCAAGGGCGGCGTGTTCGGCCTGGACAAGACCAGCGGCACCGCGATGTGGTCGCAGACCGGTCTGGCGCGTCGTTCGCTGACCGGCCCTGCGCTGCAGGGTGATTACGTGGTGGTCGGTGACTACAAGGGATACCTGCATTGGCTGCAGGCCTCCGACGGCGCGATGGCGGCGCGGGCCAAGAGCGGCGGTGACGCCCTGCTGGCCCAGCCAATCGTCGTCGACGGGGTGCTGCTGGTGCAGAATGTTGATGGCAAGCTGACCGCATTCCGGTTGGCAAATTAATACGGAGTAATCGCGATGCTGCCTTTGGTCGCCCTGGTTGGACGGCCGAATGTCGGCAAGTCGACTATTTTCAATGCTTTGACCCGCACGCGTGACGCCCTGGTCCATGACCAGCCCGGCGTCACCCGCGACCGCAACTACGGCGTCTGCCGTCTGGACGAGGACAACCACTTCCTCGTCGTGGACACCGGCGGTATTGCCGAGGAAGAGGAAGGCCTGGCCGGCGCTACCACGCGCCAGGCTCGCGCCGCTGCGGCCGAAGCCGATCTGATCCTGTTCGTCGTCGATGCCCGCGAGGGCACTTCGGCAATGGACGACGAGATCCTGGCCTGGCTGCGCAAGCTGTCGCGCCCGACGCTGCTGCTGATCAACAAGATCGACGGCACCGACGAGGACACCGTCCGCTCGGAATTCGCGCGCTACGGCTTCAGCGAAATGCTGACCGTGTCGGCCGCCCATCGCCAGGGTCTGGATGACCTGATGGACGAAGTGATCCAGCGCCTGCCCGAAGAAGGCAGCGGCGAAGAGCTGGACAACGATCCGAACCGCATCCGCATCGCCTTCGTCGGCCGCCCCAACGTGGGCAAGTCGACGCTGGTCAACCGCATCCTTGGCGAAGAACGCATGATCGCCTCGGACGTGCCGGGCACCACGCGCGACTCCATCGCCGTGGACCTGGAGCGTGACGGCCGCGAATACCGCCTGATCGATACCGCCGGCCTGCGCCGCCGTTCGCGCGTGGACGAGGTCGTCGAGAAGTTCTCGGTGGTGAAGACCATGCAGTCCATCGAGCAGTGCCAGGTGGCCGTGCTGATGCTGGACGCCACCGAAGGCGTGACCGACCAGGACGCCACCGTGCTGGGCGCGGTGCTGGATGCCGGCCGTGCACTGGTCATCGCCATCAACAAGTGGGATGGCCTGACCGAGTACCAGCGCGAGCAGGCGGAAACGATGCTGTCGCTGCGTTTGGGCTTCGTGCCGTGGGCCGAGTCGGTGCGCATTTCGGCCAAGCATGGTTCGGGCCTGCGTGAGCTGTTCCGTGCGGTGCACCGCGCGCACGAATCGGCAAACAAGACCTTCACCACCAGCGAAGTGAACAAGGCGCTGGAGATGGCTTACGAGACCAACCCGCCGCCGACCATCCGCGGCCACGTCTCCAAGCTGCGTTACGTGCACCCGGCCGGCGCCAACCCGCCGACCTTCATCGTGCACGGCACGCGCCTGAAGGAGCTGCAGGAATCGTACAAGCGCTACCTGGAGAACTTCTTCCGCAAGCGCTTCAAGCTGATCGGCACGCCGGTGAGCTTCATCTTCCGCGAGGGTACCAACCCGTACGAGGGCAAGAAGAACGTCCTCACCGAGCGGCAGGTCAAGGCCAAGCGGCGCTTGATGAAGCACGTCAAGGGCAAGTGA
>DOKO01000282.1 GCA_003510825.1 Stenotrophomonas sp. | reverse complement strand
CTGCTGCAGTTCCAGCAGCTCGCCCACCAGGCCCACTTCGCCGCGTTCCAGCCACACCCGCATGCGCGTGCCGTGGTCGATGCGCAGTGCCCAGCACAGCGACAGCGGCAGCCCGCAGACCTGCGACAGCACCATGCGCAGCGGGCCGCCATGGCTGACCACCACGGTCGGCAGCGGATCCTCATCGTCCAGCAGGCGATCCAGCGCGCGTGCGATGCGCCGTTCGAAATGGCCCCAGCTCTCGCCATTGGGCGGCGGGAACGCATGCGGATCAGCATGGAAGGCCGCCAGCGCGTCCTCCGGCAGGTCGAACAATGACTGCCCGTCCCAATCGCCGAAATCCAGTTCTTCCCACTCCTCGTCCGCCTCAACGTCCAGCCCGCGCGGGGTGGCCAGGGCCATCGCCGTATGCAGCGAGCGCAGGCGCGGCGAACTGATCACCCGCTGCCAGTCCTGCCCGGCATAGGCGTCGACCAGTTCCTGCGGCAGGCGGGCCAGCTGCGGCGGATCGCTGCGGCCATCGAGGAACTCATCGCGGCCGTTGCCGGCATGGCGGACCAGGTCGAGGATCATGCGTGCGTCCTGTGCAGGCAACGCGGAAACAGCGGAAAACAGCGGGACATCGGCAACGGCACCACGGGATCGAGGGGACATTCTACGGGCACAGCCGAGGCAGTCGAGCGGGAGCGGCCAAGGCAGTCGAGCAAGCTCGACTCTACGAGGCTGCGGGGATGCCGTAGACTGCGCCCACTTCCAGGTGACCTGCGGCCATGGCCGGCAGGTTGAAACGGGAAGCCGGTGACGCGTGGCAACACGCCAGGCCGGCGCTGCCCCCGCAACGGTAAGCACGTCTGTTCCAGGCAACATCGCCACTGTGCCTCTGGCATGGGAAGGCGCCTGGACGGTGGCCTCGCGCCACCTGGCGGCAAGCCCGGAGACCGGCCCGGAAGCCTCAGGTCGCGATGCGGTGGGCATGGCGCTGGATGACCGTGGCGCTGCCGCGGCTTCGGCGCCTGCCTGCCTTCGCGGTTCCTCCCCTTCGCCACGCGGGCGTGCGTGGCACCCGGAGTCCCCCCGATGAAGCTGCAGTCCCGAATGCTGTCCCTGGCCGTGCTGGCCGCCCTGCCCGCCCTGGCCCACGCGCAGGCCAACGATGACACTGCCGCGCTCGACCAGGTGCTGGTCACCGCCACGCGTACCCCCATCGCCCTGCAGGACAGCATCTCGCCGGCCCAGGTGATCGACCGCGCACAGATCGAATCCAGCCAGGCCACCTCGCTGCAGGAACTGCTGGCAGGTCGCGCCGGCATCAACCTGACCAACAGCGGCGGCCTCGGCAAGCAGAGCTCGCTGTTCCTGCGCGGTACCAATTCCTCGCACACCGTGGTGCTGGTCGATGGCGTGCGCATCAACAGCGCCGACCTTGGCCTGGCGATGTACCAGGACCTGCCGCTGGCACAGATCGAACGCGTGGAAATCGTGCGCGGCCCGCAGTCGAGCCTGTACGGCGCCGATGCCATCGGTGGCGTCATCCAGATCTTCACCCGTCGCAACCAGGGCGAATTCGCCCCGCACTTCCAGCTCGGCGGCGGCAGCAATGGCCTTCGCGAAGCCAGCGGCGGCATCGGTGGCAGCGGCGAGCACGGCTGGTTCGGCGCGGACATCGCCTACCAGCACACCGACGGCATCAACGCCTGCCGTGGCTCGGCCACGCTGTTCACCGGCTGCTTCGCCGATGAGCCCGACCGCGATGGCTACCGCAACCTGTCCAAGAGCCTGCGCGGCGGCTACACCTTCAACGAGCAGTGGAGCGTGGAAGGCAGCGCGCTGCGTGCCGAAGGCGAGAACCACTACGACGGTTACTACAACTATTCGGAAACGCTGCAGCAGGTGATGTCCGGCAAAGTGCGCTACACCCCGACCGAGCGCCTGGCCTTCACCGCCAGCGTCGGCCGCAGCGACAACGAGTCGGACAACTACGGCGACTTCGGTGTGTTCGGCAGCGCGCAGACGCACCGCGACAGTGCATCGCTGCAGGCCGACATCGGTCTGGCCGAGGGCCAGCTGCTGAGCACCGGCGTGGACTGGAGCGAGGACAACCTCGATGGCAGCAGCGCGGGCTATCTGGTCGACAGCCGCCGCAACACCGGCGCGTTCGTGCAGTACCAGGGCCGTTTCGGCCGCCACCAGCTGCAGGTGAGCGCGCGCAACGATGACAACGCGCAGTTCGGCAACCATGCCACCGGCAGCCTCGGCTGGGCGATGGAGCTGGGCCACGGCCTGCGCGTGAATGCCAGCTACGGCACCGCGTTCAAGGCACCGACCTTCAGTGACCTGTACGACCCGTGGAGCGGCGTGCCGACGCTGGATCCGGAGAAGTCGAAGAGCGCCAACCTCGGCCTGTCGCAGCACGGACAGGGCTGGCACTGGGGCGTGGACGTGTACGAGACGCGCATCGATGACCTGATCACCTACGATGCGGCGACCTTCATGATGCAGCAGGTCGAGAAGGCGCGTATCCGCGGTGCCGAACTGACCGCAGGCGTGGTGCTGGCCGGCTTCGACATCAATGGCCAGCTGAGCTACACCGACCCGCGCAACCGCACCGCGGGCAGTGCCCAGTTCGACAACTGGCTGGCGCGCCGCGCGCAGCAGACCGCGCGCCTGGACGTGGACCGCCGCTTCGGAGATTTCCGCGCCGGGCTGACCGTGCAGGGTGCGGGCAAGCGTTACGACGACGCCAGCAACGCGGTGAAGGTGGGCGGCTACGGCACCCTGGACCTGCGCGCGGAATATGCGCTGACGCCGTCGTGGTCGCTGCTGGCGCGCGCGGCCAACGTGTTCGACCGCCGCTACGAGACCGTGGCGTGGTTCAACCAGCCGGGCCGCGAATACCAGCTGAGCGTGCGTTACCAGCCGAAGTAACGAACCACGTCATCGACGCATGGCGTCGATCTACATGATCGGTAGCGCCGGGCCATGCCCGGCGAACGGATCACGGCGTCGGAATGTCCGAGGCCAGCCCTGGCAGTTCACGCAGGTCGTCGATCACGGCCACGGCATGTGCCGTTTCCAGGTCCAGGCCACGCGGGTAGCCGTAGCGCACCAGTGTGATCGGCATGCCCGCGTCTTCGGCGGCACGGTAGTCGGTGAGCGAGTCACCGACCATCAGGCAGGCGTCCACTACCAGCCCGAAGTGCGCGGCGATATGCCGCAGCGGTTCACCACTCGGCTTGCGCTGCGGCAGCGAATCACCGCCCAGCACCAGCGAGAACGCATCGCCGATACCCAGGTGCTGCAGCAGCGGCGGCACCAGCGCCGCCGGCTTGTTGGTGCAGATGGCCAGCGGCACGCCACGCGCGCGCAGCAGGGCCAGCGCTTCAGGCACGCCGTCGAACAGGCGCGGGCTGCGCAGCAGGCACTCGCGGTAATGCACCATGAAGGTCGGCATTACTTCGGCCAGATCGATGTCACGACCGGCGGCATGCACCGCCTGCTCCACCAGACGCCGCACGCCATCGCCGATCCAGCCCAGCACAGTGGCTTCAGGCACGCGCGCCAGGCCGATGTCTTCCAGCGTGCGGTTCAGCGCTTCGGCGATATCGGCCGCGCTGTCCACCAGCGTGCCGTCCAGATCAAACACAACCAACGGATAGGGATACGACAAGGGACGGCACCTGTACGACGTGGGCCGTCCATTGTACGCCCCGCTTTTTCGCGATCAGACCGGGCAGATCGTCCTCAGCCGATCCGGCGCGCGCGGGTGGCCAGGAAGGTGGGCAGGTAGCGATCGATCAGGAAGCGCGGCTGCGGCTGCCAGTCTTCCATGAAACGCTCGACCACGAAGCCGGCATCGAGCTGGCCGCCGATCAGTTCACCCAGGCTGTGGCCGAAGGTCAGCGCTTCGCCGCGCGCCAGCTTGGCCTCGCGCTCGTCGGCCGGCAGGTCTTCCAGGTCCGAATATGGAATGGCAAAGCGCGGGCGGATCAGCCCCTGTTCCTGCAGCTGCGGATCACGCGCGCCGACGAACACCACCGGATTGTAGAAGCTGGCCAGCAGCAGGCCATCCCGGGCCAGCACGCGCTGGCACTCGGCCCAGACCGGGCGCACGTCGGGCACGTACAGGTTGGAAATGGGGTGGAACACCACGTCGAAGCTGCCATCGGCGAAGGCATGCAGGTCACGCATGTCGCCCTGCACGGTGCGCAGCGTCAGGCCATCGCGCTGGGCCACGCTGCGGTCCTGCGCCAGCTGTCCATCGGACAGATCGAACACCGTGACGATGGCGCCGGCGGCGGCCAGTACCGGCGCCTGCTGGCCGCCGGCCGAGGCCAGGCACAGGATGCGGCGGCCGCGCACATCGCCCAGCCAGTCCAGCGGCAGCGCGCGTGGTGTCAGGTGTACCTGCCAGCGGCCCTGGCGGGCGGCGGCGATGGTGTCCGCATCGACCGGGCGAGACCAGTCGCGGACCTCGCGTGCCTGCCGGTCCCATGCCGCGCGGTTGTGGTCGAGCAATGCCTGTCCATGGTTCATGTGTCCTCCTTGATCGCTGGGCGCCAATCCAGATCCTGGAAGGCCGGGCTGGCAAAACACTCGGCCAGGAAATCCAGGAACCGCCGCATGATAGCGGGCTGCTGTCGACGCGATGCGTACACGGCATGAATGCCCAGCTCGTCCAGCTCGTAGGCTGGCAGCAGCTGCACCAGTTCGCCCGAACGCAGCAGTGGTGCCACCTGATAGGTCGGCAGCATGGCGATGCCGGCACCGGCGCGCACCGCTTCCAGCAGCAGCGAGGCTTCGTTGGCGCTGATGTTGCCGCCCACCGCCACCGACAGCGCGCGGCCATCGCGATGCAGCTGCCACAGGCTCTTTCCTACGTAATGATGGGTGAGGCAGTTGTGCGCGGGCAGCTGTTCCGGTGCGCTGGGCGTGCCGTGCGCCTGCAGGTAGGCGGGCGTGGCGCACAGCACCGAGCGGCAGGTGGCCAGGCGCCTCGCGATCAGGCTCGGGTCGATCTGGCGCGCGATGCGCACCGCCAGGTCCACGCGCTCCTCCACCAGGTTGACCATGCGGTCGACCAGCAGCAGCTCGATGCGCGCCGCCGGATGGCGCTGCACGAAGGCAGCCACCGCGCGGGCCAGATGGCTCTGCCCGAACGACACGCTGGCGGTGATGCGCAGCGTGCCGTGCGGCTCGGGATCGTCGCTGGCCAGTTCGCCCTGCAGCTCCTCGCCGATGGCCAGCATCTGCCGGAAGCGCGCCAGCGCGGCTTCACCCGCGCCGGTCAGGCTGATCCGCCGCGTGGTCCGGTGCAGCAGGCGCGCGCCCAGCCAGCCCTCCACCTCGGCCAGGTAGCGGCTGACCATCGCGCGGGACATGTCCAGCACCTCGGCGGCGGCGGTCAGGCTGCCGCGCTCGGCCACTTCGACGAACACGGTCATGGCGGTCAATCGGTCCATCTGCTCGATCCATGCAACAAACAAGCGCGTTATACGCTGTTTTTCGAGCAACTGCAGCGGCCTACAGTGGCCTCGTTCCCACCCCATTCCGCCCCAAGGAGTTCCGCCATGAAGATCGCCCTCGTCGGTGCCACCGGCAACATCGGCCGCCAGATCGCCCGCCACGCGCTGGCCAACGGCCACCAGGTCACGGCCGTGGTCCGCAGTGAAAAGGACCTGCCGGCCGAACTTGTCGGTGCCCAGCTGGCCATCGCCGCGCTGGACGACACCGACGCCCTGGCCGCGGTGATTGCCGGCCACGACGTGCTGGCCAGCGCCTACGGCCCGCGCCCGGGTGATGACATCGCCCAGATCGCCACCGTGGCCGACCAGCTGGTCGCCGCCGCACGCCAGGCCAAGGTGTCGCGCGTGGTGGTGGTCGGTGGTGCCGGCAGCCTGGAGATCGCACCGGGCGTGCAGCTGGTCGACACCCCGGATTTCCCGGCCGCCTACAAGCCCTACGCACTGGCCGCGCGCGAAGCACTGAAGCGCCTGCAGGCCGTGGACGACCTGGACTGGACCTTCTTCTCGCCGGCGGCGGAAATCGGCCCGGGCGACGAGCGCGGCCAGTACCGCGTGCAGGCGAAGACCTTCCTCGCCGATGCCAGCGGCCACAGCCGCATCAGCTACGCCGATTACGGTGCCGCGTTCGTGGCCGAGCTGGAAGCGGGCAAGTACCCGAAGCAGATCATCACTGCGGCGTATTGATCGATACGTTTCCCCGGTACAGCCGAGCCTGCGCTCGACTCGAGGCAACCACTGCAGCCGAGCATGGGCTCGGCTCTACAAGAGGAATCGTTGATGCGTACTGCTGCCCTGCTGCTTCCCCTCGCGCTGGCCGCCGGTTTCGCCAGTGCGCCATTGCTGGCCGCGCCGGCCACGCCCTCGGCCGCCGCGGCGAAGCAATCACAGCTGCACCTGCAGACCTTCCATCCCGGCCCGCAGGCGATGTTCTCGGTGTCCTCGGTGCTGATCGAAGGACGCCATGAAGTGATCCTGGTCGATGCGCAGTTCGCGGCCAGCGATGCACGCGCACTCGTCGAAAAGATCCGCGCCAGCGGCAAGCAGCTGACCACGATCTACATCAGCCACGGCGATCCGGATTACTACTTCGGCCTGGCCACGCTGCAGGATGCGTTCCCGCAGGCACGCATCGTCGCCACTGCGCAGACCGTCGCCCACATCGAACAGACCCAGGCCGGCAAGCTGGCCTACTGGGGCCCGAAGATGGGTGCCGATGTGCCCGCACGCATCGTCGTGCCGCAGGTGCTGGAGGGCGATGCGCTGCAGCTGGAAGGCCAGCGCCTGCCGCTGATCGGGCTGGATGGACCGACCCCGGACCGCACGGTACTGTGGGTGCCGTCGTTGCGCGCGATCGTGGGCGGCATTCCGGTAGTGGCCGGTGAGCATGTGTGGATGGCCGATACGCAGACGCCGCAGTCGCATGCCGATTGGCTGCAGACGCTGCAGCAGCTGCAGGCGCTGAAGCCGAAGGTGGTGGTGCCGGGCCATTACGCGCCGGGTGCGGCGCTGGATGCGAGCGCGCTGCGCTTCACTGCCGATTACATCCGCGCGTTTGATGTGGAAGCGGGCAAGGCGAAGGACAGTGCGGCGCTGGTGAAGGCGATGCAGGCGCGTTACCCGACGCTGGCGGGCGTGGAGTCGCTGGAGCTGAGTGCGAAGGTGGCCAAGGGCGAGATGCAGTGGCCTTGAGGTAGGTAGTTTCTTTTTGCAGGGCTGCGCCCTGCACCCGCTCAATGCAACGGCAACAGCAACAGCTGGGTATACGTGGGTTGGCGGGGTGGGTCCGGTGGCAGGGGACGCCGTGAACCCGTCCATGGGGGCTTGATCGCGGCATCCATGCCGCTCACACCCCCTCAACCGGACCCACCCCGCCTTCGACAGTTCTCCGCGATCTGTCAGA
>DOKO01000137.1 GCA_003510825.1 Stenotrophomonas sp. | reverse complement strand
GTCGAGCTTGCTCGACTGATGTCTGGAGCAGTCGAGCAAGCTCGACTCTACAGAAGCCGAATCGACAAAGCGCGGGTCCGGTGGTCGGGGGAACATCGGGTACGCTGCAGTGCCAACGCCGTCAGATCCAGTTCCAGGCAGCCAGAAGGGGAGTTCCGGCGTGTCACCCAGTGCTTCATTGATCGACCGCATCGAATCGATTCCCCGGCGCGAGCTGTATTTCTTCGCGCTGTACCGCGTGCTGATCGCTTCGGTCATCGCCGCGCTGCTGTACAGCCCGCTGTCGGCCATGGTCGGCGAGGCGCACCACCCGCGCCTGGCCTACCTGGTCGGGGCCGCCTACCTGGCGTTGTCCCTGCTGCTGCTGGTGGTGGGCCGCAGCGAGCGCTGGCTGTTGCCGATCGTGGTCACCGGCGTGCTGCTGGACATCGTCGCCGCGATCCTGCTGGCCCATGCCCTGCCCGGTGCCAGCGCCGGCATCTCGATGTCGCTGCTGTTCAACATCGCCGCTGCGGCCACGCTGCTGCCCCTCAGCTGGGGCCTGGTGCTGGCCCTGGCCGCCAGCGTCGCCACCGCCGCCGAGTACCTGTGGAAGGTGCTGGAGGGCGGCGACCCCACCCGCACCCTGGCCGAACTGGCGATGTTCGCCACCAGCTACCTGGCCCTGGCCTTCATCAGCTACCAGGTCGGCAACCGCGCACGCCGCAACCAGCAGCTGGCCAACCAGCGCGGCGATGAAGTGGCCAACCTGTTCCAGATCAACGAACTGATCATCCGTCGCATGCGCACCGGGGTGATCGTCGTTGATGGCGACAACCGCATCACCCTGGCCAACGAAGCCGCCTCCCTGCTGCTGGGCGACAGCGACGGGGTCGGCGAGACCGGCCAGCTGGACCTGGCCAGCATCGCCCCCGAACTGGCCCGGCGCCTGACCCGCTGGCGCAACGGCTGGGCCCAGGACGAACTGCCGCTGCAGCTCAACCCCGACCAGCCCGAGGTGCAGCCGCGGTTTGCCCGCCTGCTGGCCGGCAGCGAGCTGGCCCTGGTCTTCCTGGACGACTCCAGCGTGGTCTCGCGCCGCGCCGAGTCGCTCACCCTCTCGGCCATGGGCCGCTTCTCGGCCAGCCTGGCACACGAGATCCGCAACCCGCTGGCAGCCATCAACTACGCCGTGCAGCTGCTGGAAGAAGGCACCGGTTTCAACGAGAGCGACCGCCGCCTGCTGCAGATCATCCACCAGCAGTGCCAGCGCACCAACGGCATCGTCGAGAGCGTGCTGGGCCTGGCCCGGCGCGAGCGCGCCAACCCCGAGAACGTCGACCTGGCCGCCTTCGTGCGCCGCTTCGTGCTGGAGTACAAGCAGGGCCAGACCCTGGAAACGGACAGCATCGAACCGATCATCAACGACACCTCGGTGCCCGCCCTGGTCGACACCCGCCACCTCTACCAGGTGCTGACCGTGCTGGTGCACAACGCGCTGAAGTACGGCCGCATCGGCGAGCAGCCGGCGCGCGTGCGCCTGCGCGTGGCCCAGCACGAGCGCAGCGCGGTGATCGATGTGATGGACCGCGGCCCGGGTATCCCGGAGGCCGTGGCTGCGCAGCTGTTCCGCCCCTTCTTCACCACCTCCGAGCACGGCACCGGCCTGGGGCTGTACATCGCCCGCGAGCTGTGCCGGGCCAACCAGGCACGGCTGGATTACATCCCCGTGCCTGCCGGTGGTTCCTGCTTCCGCCTGGTCCTGCCCGGCCCGCACACCCTGCTCCCGCATTGATCCGCGGCGTCAAACATTTGTCGCTTCCAGCCCCCCTCGTTTATCTTCCCTGCCCATGAACGAAACCCGCAGCGCCCTCGTCGTCGACGATGAACGCGACATCCGCGAACTGCTGGTGCTGACCCTTGGCCGCATGGGCCTTCGCATCAGCACCGCCGCCAACCTCGCCGAAGCCCGCGAACTGCTGGCCAGCAACCCGTACGACCTGTGCATCACCGACATGCGGCTGCCGGACGGCAACGGCATTGAACTGGTCAGCGAGATCGCCCACCATTACCCGCGTACGCCGGTGGCGATGATCACCGCTTTCGGCAGCATGGACCTGGCCGTGGAAGCGCTGAAGGCCGGCGCCTTCGACTTCGTCAGCAAGCCGGTGGACATCAGCGTGCTGCGTGGCCTGGTCAAGCACGCACTGGAACTCAACAACAGCGAGCGCCCGGTCGCCGCGGCCGCCAGCGAACAGGCCGGCCGCCTGCTCGGGGATTCGGCCGCCATGGATGTGCTGCGCACCACCATCGGCAAGGTCGCCCGCAGCCAGGCGCCGGTCTACATCCTCGGCGAATCCGGGGTGGGCAAGGAGCTGGTCGCACGTACCATCCACGCGCAGGGCGCACGCGCCTCGGGCCCCTTCATTCCGGTCAACTGCGGCGCCATCCCGACCGAGCTGATGGAGAGCGAGTTCTTCGGCCACCGCAAGGGCAGCTTCACCGGCGCCCACGCCGACAAGCCCGGCCTGTTCCAGGCCGCGCACGGCGGCACCCTGTTCCTGGATGAAGTGGCCGAGCTGCCGCTGCAGATGCAGGTCAAGCTGCTGCGCGCCATCCAGGAAAAGTCGGTGCGCGCATTGGGCGCAGCCAACGAGGAACCGGTGGATGTGCGCATCCTCTCGGCCACCCACAAGGACCTGGCCGAGCTGGTCGAGGACGGCCGCTTCCGCCACGACCTGTACTACCGCATCAACGTCATCGAACTGAAGGTACCGCCGCTGCGCGAGCGCCGCCAGGACCTGCCGGACCTCGCCGGTTCAATCCTCGCCCGGCTGGCGCGCAGCCATGGCCGCGCCACCCCGCTGCTGGCGCCCTCGGCACTGGACGCGCTGGCCCATTACGGCTTCCCGGGCAATGTGCGCGAGCTGGAAAACATCCTTGAGCGCGCGCTGGCCCTGGCCGAGGAAGACCGCATCGGTGCCGACGACCTGCGCCTGCCACAGCACGCCCCGCGCACCGCCGGCGGCCCTGCCGCACCCGAAGCCGTGGTCGACCTGCACCCCGGCAGCGCCGCCCTGCCCTCCTACATCGAGCAGCTCGAGCGCAGCGCGATCCAACGTGCGCTGGAAGAGAACCGCTGGAACAAGACCCGCACGGCCGCACAGCTGGGCATCACCTTCCGGGCGCTGCGCTACAAGCTGAAGAAGCTGGGGATGGAGTAAGGGGTCGGATCCCTTTCCGCAGGAAAGGGCTCTGACCCCATTCGGATCGCGCCATCCACGCATGGCGTGGATCTACATGCCGGGGTCGGATCCCTTTCCGCAGGAAAGGGCTCTGACCCCATTCGAACCGCGCCATCCACGCATGGCGTGGATCTACATCCCGGAGTCGGATCCCTTTCCGCAGGAAAGGGCTCTGACCCCGAGTGCATCAATCCTTGGTAACGCGGTTGATCTCGGCCAGGCTGGTCACCCCCGCCGCCGCCTTCTTCAGCGCGGACTGGCGCAGGTCATTCACCTTGATCGCCTGTGCCGCCTCGGCAATCTGCAGCGCATTGCCACCGGCCAGGATGATGGTCGAGATCTCGTCGGTCATCGGCATCACCTGGTAGATACCGGTACGGCCCTTGTAACCCTCGGTGCACTCGTCGCAGCCCACCGCTTCGTACAGCTGGATGCCGGCATCGAGCTGCTCCTGGGTAAAGCCCTCGGCCAGCAGCGCATGGGCGGGCAGATTGGTCAGCCGCTTGCAGTTGCTGCACAGGCGACGGGCCAGTCGCTGGGCGATCACCAGGGTCACCGAGCTGGTGATGTTGTACGGCGCGATGCCCATGTTCATCAGGCGCGCGATGGTCTGCGGCGCATCGTTGGTATGCAGCGTGGACAGCACCATGTGACCGGTCTGCGCCGCCTTGATCGCGATCTCGGCCGTTTCCAGGTCGCGGATTTCGCCGACCATGATGATGTCCGGATCCTGTCGCAGGAACGAGCGCAGCGCGGCGGCGAAGGTCATGCCGCGCTTGTTGTTCTGCTGCACCTGGTTGACGCCGGGCAGACGGATTTCCACCGGGTCTTCCGCGGTGGAGATGTTGCGGGTCTCGTCGTTGAGGATGCCCAGCGCCGTATACAGCGACACCGTCTTGCCCGAACCGGTCGGGCCGGTCACCAGCACCATGCCGTAGGGCTTGTGGATCGCATCGAGGAACAGCTTCTGCTGGTCCGGCTCGTAACCCAGCTTGTCGATGCCCAGCTTGGCCGCGCTGCCGTCCAGGATACGCAGCACCACCTTCTCGCCGAACAGCGTCGGCAAGGTGCTGACGCGGAAATCGATCTGCTTGGTCTTGGACAGATTCAGCTTGATGCGTCCGTCCTGCGGCACGCGCTTTTCAGCGATATCCAGCTGCGCCATCACCTTCAGGCGCGCGGCGATGCGCTGGTTCAACTTGACCGGCGCGCGCGCGACCATCTTCAGCAGGCCGTCGATGCGCAGGCGCACGCGGTAATCGTCTTCGTAGGGCTCGAAATGGATGTCCGAGGCGCCCTTGCGGATCGCATCGACCAGCACCTTGTTGACGAACTTGACCACCGGGGTGTCGTCGCCCTTGGCGTCGACGCCGCTGTCGGTCGAGGCCATGTCCTCTTCACCGCCGGAGATGTCGAGGTTGGCCATCCCCTCGTCGTCACCACCCAGGGCGTCGGACATGGTGTCGTGGCTGGCGTGCCACTGTTCCAGGGTGCGCCTGATCTGGTCCTCGTCGATCAGGATCGGCTCCACCACCAGGTTGGTATGGAACTTGATCTCATCCAGCGAGTGGGTCGGGTTGCTGGTGCCGACGAACAACCGCCCGCCGCGCTTGAACAGCGGCAGCACGTGGTGCCTGCGCAGCAGCTCCTCGCTGACCAGGGTCATCGCGTTCTGGCTGGCATCGAACGTGGATACGTCGAACAACGGCATGCCGAACTCGACCGAATTGGCTGCGGCCAGCTGTGCGGCACTGACCAGCTTGTTCTGGGCGAACCAGGTCGGCAGCGGCTGCTTGGCCACGGCGGCCTTGGCCATGGCGTCCCGGGCCGCAGCCTCATCCAGCGCGCCATCCTGGACCAAGCGGCGGGCCAGGCCGGTGATGCCGACAAGATTGGCGGTGGTTACGGCGTTCATGCAATTCCTCTAGAGGGCGAGGCGCCCCGCAGTTGAGGGCCACCTGTTCTACACAGTGTCAATATACTAACTCCGCAGCCCCGTGAAGGCATGAAAGGGCGCCCGGTGGCCGCCCTAGAACGGCTGGTCGCGATGCCAGCGCCACGCGCTTTCAACGATGTCCCCCAGGGAACCCCAGCTGCGCTCCCAGCCCAGCACCTGCTTCGCCTTTGCGCTCGACGCCACCAGCCGCGGAGGGTCGCCGGGCCGACGTCCCACCACCTCGTAGGGCACGGGTCGCCCAGCCACCGCAGCCGCTGCCGCGATCACCTCCAGGACCGAGTCGCCGTGCTCGCTGCCCAGGTTGAAATCGTGGGCACCGGGAGCGCGCTCCAGCAGCTCCATCGCCAGCCCGTGCGCACACGCCAGATCCTGGACATGCACGTAATCGCGGATGCAGGTGCCATCGGCAGTCGCATAATCATTTCCGAACACCTTCAGCGGCGGCGCATCGCCACTCGCCGCCCTGAGCACATTCGGAATCAGGTGGGTCTCGCACGCATGTGCCTCCCCTATTCCATGCTCGGCCAAAGCCCCGGCAGCATTGAAATAGCGCAGTACCACCGAGGACAGCCCATGGGCTGCCCAGGCGTCCGCCAGCATGCGCTCCACCATCAGCTTGCTTGCACCGTAGGGACTCATTGGATGCATCGGCTGCCGTTCGTCGATCAGCGCCGATGAAGACTGCCCGAACACGGCCGCCGTGGACGAGAACACCATCCGTCCCACCTGCCGCCGCTGCATTTCCCGAAGAAGGTTCAGCGTGCCGGTGACGTTGTTCAGGTAGGTCGCCAACGGATCGGCCACCGACGCCGCCACAAGCGAGGTTGCGGCAAAGTGCATGACGACGTCATAGCGGCGCCCCTCGAATGCCCGCGCCAGCGACGCCGGGTCCAGCAGGTCGGCCTGGATCAGCTCTCCCCATTTCACCGCTTCGCGGTGCCCCGTGGACAGATTGTCCAGCACTGTCACGGCATGGCCGCGCTCGGCCAGCCACTGCGACATGTGGCTGCCGATGTATCCGGCGCCTCCACAGACCAGGACATTCCACATTCGTCCACTCCTACATCTCATGGAAGATCACGAGGATCCAGCCATTCCCGCCCCGCTGCCTCCGCTTCCGGCACCGGAGGCGGGATCAACGGCGGGCGGTTCTTACGCCTTGGCTTCTTCGTGGTACTCGTCGTCCACGTTGATGGACCACAAACGGCTCTTGTCCACCACACCGCTTAGAATCTGGTCGGCTGCTTCCTTGGCGGTCAGCATCGAATGATCCTGGTTGTTGTACCGGTGCATGCCATTGCGCCCCACCAGGAACAGATTCGGGACAGCATCCAGCGCGGTGCGCAATTCGTCGAAGCGTGCGTACGCGTCTCCGAAGTAGCCCGGATAGGCCTTCGGCACCCGGATGACGACGGCATCCTGAGCTGTGGCGGCGGAGACCAGCCCGATCTGCAGCATCTCGCGCTGCGCCAACTGCTGGAGTTCGGCATCGGGCAGCTTCCACAGGTCATCGGTTTCCCGGCAGAAGAACTCCAGGCCCATCCACACCATGGATGCATCCTTCACCATGTACGGGCTCCAGTTGTTGAAGACCTGTACGCGGCCCACATTCACACCCGGCTCCTGGATGTAGATCCAGTTGTCGCCGAGCGCCCGCGGCAACTCCTTGGCGTGGTACAGCAGCCCCACCGTGATGAAGTCGCGATACTGCAGGTTATCGGCAATGGCAGCGATGTCTTCGCCCCAGCTCTGCCGCGACGCTGCCACCAGATCGCGCACAGGCATCGTGGACACTGCGTGCGTGCAATCCAGCTTGAAAGCCTCTCCGGAAGGCCCCTGCACCGTCACGCTGCGCACCTGGCCGTCTTCAATCGCCAAGCCAACCGCCTTGTGCTTCATCAGCAAGGTGCCACCACGCGCCTGGAACAGCTGGGCGGCGGTCTCCCACATTTCACCAGGGCCGTGCTTCGGATACAGGAAGTTCTCGATCAGCGACGTCTGCGCCACCTTGCCATTCAGCCCCAGCATGCCACGCATGGCGTGGAACACCGCCTTGGTGATGGACAGGCTCTTGATGCGCTGGGCGCCCCATTCGGCACTGATCTGGTTGCAGGGCACGCCCCACACTTTCTCGGTGTATTCCTTGAAGAACTGGCGATACAGGCGCTGCCCGAAGCGGTTGATCAGAAAGTCTTCCAGACTCGCTTCCGGCTCGATCTTGCTGACCTGCGCACGCACGTAGCTGAAACCAAACAGTGCGGACTTGCCGAGCCCCAGGTTGCGGAAGCTGTCGGCATTCAACTTCAGCGGATAAGAGAAGAAACGCCGATTGAAGTAGATGCGTGACAAGCGGTTGCGCACAAGCATGGCAGTCGGATCGCCGCCCTCAGCCACTGGGGCGCCAACAGGCAACCCTTCCCGCGCCTGCCCCTGGTAACGCAGGTTCAACGGCACATCGCCGGTGTGTTCGATGGGCATCAGGTTTGCCCACCATTGCATCACCCAGTCCGACTTCGAGAAGAACCGGTGACCACCGATGTCGATACGGTTTCCATTGTGGTTGACCGTGCGCGAAATGCCACCCACACAGTCATCTGCCTCAAGGACAGTCACTGTGACATCAGGCTGGCCGATCAGCTCAAGCGCTGCCGTCAAGCCTGCAGGGCCTGCACCGATGATTACTACATGCTTGCTCATGCCACTTCCCCGATGGCCCGGTCACGAAGACGCGACCGGAAAAGAATCGATTTACGCAATACGAAGTTGGATGTGAAGGAGAATCCGACTGCTACCAGCCTGGCAATGCCCCCCGGCATGCCCAGCCACTCAATGCACAGCCACATCACTCCCTGCACGACCAACAGCCCCAGACAACCAATCAGAACGAAGATTGCCAGCTCGGCGGAAGCCGAACTGACTGCGCGCCGTGCAAACACCCAGCGCACACTGATGACGTAAGCCACGACGCTGCCGACGATGAAGCCCGCAGCGGCGGCGTAGTACCACCCCCCAAGCCACCACGAGAGAAGATAGAACGTCGCCAGGTCAGCCGCCAAGGCGACGGCTGAAGCGGCCAGATAACCAATGCCTTCGCCGACCACGCCGCGTTCAGTGACATTTCCAGGCAAGGAATCACTCATGATTGACCTTCTCCTCGCCACGTACCGACACCGAACTCCACGAGTGGCGATCGATATGCGCCTCACCTGAGGGATCTTCCCAATCGCTGCATTTGTACAGGTAGTAGTTCCCGAGAACTTCGCCCGTCGCAGGATGGCGAGGCCCCCACACTCCCCTTACACCGTGCGGTTGCCTGAAAGGCAACACGAAGTAGTCGGGTGGCGCAGTGTCCTTGTACGGGGTGCACATGTAGCGAAGACCGACGTCGCCGATCCAGCACGCATCAGGCGACCGATTGATGGCGTTCATCGTGTCACAGATCTCGCCCTGGACATTGACCGGCGCAACCTGCAGCTGCCGCTGTATGCCAGCAAAGGATGTACCTCGATTGAATATCTGACCGGCCATCTGGAAGATGCTGAAATAATTTGCACGCCCCAGCACAAGCCAAGGCCCGAGTGGCGAAGGCTCCGCCGAATACCAGTAGACGGTCGAATCCAATGGGATATGCCCGCCAAAAACGTCCTGGTCGGCAGATGCCTCGACCACTCTCGTCCACGGGCTCCGTGAATCCCAGACCAGCAATGCGCCGCCCAGGGCAATCAGGGAAAGCACGCCCAGTGCAGCACCAAGGCGTTTGCCTGAGCGCACATAGGCCCAGCCAAACAGCGCGACGAGCGTGCCTGCAATCAGTGGGAAGCCCAATACGACGACATCCTGGCGAACGCGCTCAAGATTGCTGCCAAGCGCCTCGAATACCAACCATGCACTGAACTGATAGCGGAACAACGCAACGGCGAGAATCGCGGCAAGTCCGATCAGGACAAAGCCCTTCATGGGTCGCCCGACTTTGGCCAGAATATGAGGCCAGGCAATGGCCAAAGGGATCAGGCCAAGCACAGCCCATGGAAGGGTCGTACGAGAGACACTCGCGCCTGTCGCGATGATTGCCACCAGCAACATGATTGCAACCCAGTCCCTTGGCTGGCGCTGCCATTGATCCCAGAGCAAGACGGGCAGACCCGCCATCGCGAGCCAGTGAACCACCCACAGCACCCGCCAGAACTGAGCTCCCGCCGGCAGAGCCAGCTGCAGGACGTCGGCCAGCAGCATGGACAGGACGAGACCGACGGCGAATGCAAGCATGACCGCCCTGCACAGCCCGGCAAGAACGCCGTCCGCCGGAACACAGCGCGACAGCCGATACAAAAGATAGAAATCTGCGACGACGATGCACCAGTCGCGGACCTCCCAGTGGGAGAGGAAAATGTGGTCACTCAACTGGAGAATCAGCTGCATCCAGTCCGCGTCGACGCGGGTAAACAGCCCCGCAAACGGCCCGACCTTGGCGATACCCAGGATGCCGACAGGGATGACCGCAAGAAGAGCCCACAGCCACCGCCGGTCCTGCATCACCAGCCAGCACCACGCAACGATCGTCGCTGCCAGCGCCTGCAGCGGGTGGAGCCCCCCGGCGATGCCCAGGACAACGATGGCCCAGAGGGTTTTCCGTCGGACCAGAAGGCCCAGCGCGACCAAGGACAGAGCTTCGGCAATGGGCCGCGCCGTGAGGAACGGCTCGGCATACGCAAAAATGCTGTAAGAGCCATACCCGGTAGGCATGACGATCAACGAAAAAATGACTGCCCACTGCAGTTTGCCCGGGAAGAGAATCCGGACCAGATACCAACTGGCGGCGTAGAAACACAACCGCGACAGCAGCGTCAGCGCAAGGAATACATCGCCCGCAGGAAAATGCTGCAGCAGCGAGGCCAGCAGCTGCGGAAATATCGTGAAGTCTGCCTGGCTTCCAGCAACGAAGAAGAGGTCACGATTGAACACCTCCGGCGAGATTATCCTCAGCGCCTGCGCCAGATAAAGCGTCGCGTCATGACGGATACCGGTGTAAGGCCTCAAATAAACAATGAGCGCCAATGCAAAGCACCATGGCGCCATCCTGCGCAGAGCGTTCATCCCATCCCCGTCTCATAAAAAAGCAAGCCCCGCATGGGAGCGGGGCTGCTTTGGACACAACAAGCTCTGCTTGTTGAAGCCGCTGGAATTACTGGCAGCTGCCCGGACGGAACTTCGACGGGATGCTGCCGCTGCAGGTCCAGCCAACGGTGCCGGTGGCCGAAGCCAGCGACGCGGTCAGGGTGATGGTCTTGTCGTCGACGTTGGTGGCGTCGATGCCCTGAGCGGTGGCGGTGATCTTGCTGCCGTCCCAAGCAACGCTCTTGACGTACTTGGAGGACTGAGCTTCGAAGCCACTCCAGCTGGTGCCCGGCAGGGCATTGTTGGAAGCAGCGTACTCGGCCACTGCGGTACGCAGCGACGAAGCGGCCAGGATCACTTCCGAGACCTTGGACTTCTTGGTGTAGTCGGAGTAAGCCGGCAGTGCGATGGCAGCCAGGATCGCGATGATCGCGACGACGATCATCAGTTCGATGAGGGTGAAGCCCTTCTGGTTCTTCATGTGTACATCCCCAAGATTGGTGGTGGTTGAGTTCAGTGCGCCTGAATGGTCCGGCCGGTGGCCGGCTGAGCGGATCCTGCGCCCTGCGGGTGGATCAACGCAGGATGCGTGCCAACCCCGGCACGCCTCCCCCTGGATTTCCCCCGGGGCCAATGATGGCAGCAAATTCTTGTATGTGAAGCCCCCTGGACAGGAAATGCGACGGACACGGCAATGTGACGCAGTGCGTCACCTTTGGGCGGAAGTCGGCACGAATCCACATTCCCGCCCCCTCCCGGCCTGCCCAGACGGCCATGAACCGGCTAACATCGGCAGTCATGATGCCCGCCTGGGGATGGCGGGCCTTGGGGAGCCAACATGTCTGTCAGTCGCAGTGCGATCAAGAAGGAACCCGTGGCGCGTAGCACCATGGAACTGCAGCCGTTTGTCTGGGAGGGGACCGACAAGCGGGGCGTGAAGATGAAAGGCGAGCAGTTGGCCAAGAATGCCAATCTGCTGCGGGCCGAGCTGCGTCGGCAGGGGATCAACCCTGGCCAGGTGAAGGTCAAGCCCAAGCCGTTGTTCGGGGCGGCCGGCAAACCGGTGGGGGCGAAGGACATCGCTTTCTTCAGTCGCCAGATGGCGACCATGATGAAGTCGGGCGTGCCCATCGTGTCGGCGCTGGAGATCATCGGCAGCGGGCACAAGAACCCGCGCATGAAGAAGCTGGTCGACGGCATCCGGGCAGACATCGAGGGTGGCTCATCCCTGAACGAAGCAATCAGCAAGTACCCGGTGCAGTTCGACGAACTGTATCGCAACCTCGTCCGTGCCGGCGAAAGCGCGGGCGTGCTGGAAACGGTGCTGGATACGATTGCCTCGTACAAGGAAAACATCGAAGCCCTGAAGGGCAAGATCAAAAAGGCCTTGTTCTACCCGGCGATGATCATGGTTGTCGCCTTCCTCGTCAGCACCATCCTGCTGGTCTGGGTGGTCCCACAGTTCGAGGAGGTCTTCACCAGCTTCGGCGCTGACCTGCCAGCCTTCACCAAGTTCGTGGTTGGCCTTTCCAGGTTCATGGTGAGCTGGTGGCTGCCCATCGTCATCGCGATCATCGTAGCCGTGGTGGGCACGATCATGGCCTACAAGCGGTCCCCGAAAATGCAACACGGGCTGGATCGGGCGATCCTGAAGGTGCCGGTCATCGGCCAGATCATGCACAACAGTGCCATTGCCCGCTTCGCCCGCACCACGGCGGTGACCTTCAAGGCGGGTGTGCCGTTGGTGGAAGCCCTGGGCATCGTGGCTGGCGCCACGGGCAACAAGGTCTACGAGGAAGCCGTACTGCGCATGCGCGATGACGTCTCGGTCGGCTACCCGGTCAACATGGCCATGAAGCAGGCCAACCTGTTCCCGCACATGGTCATCCAGATGACGGGTATCGGCGAAGAGGCCGGCGCCCTGGATGCCATGCTGTTCAAAGTGGCCGAGTACTATGAGCAGGAAGTCAACAATGCCGTGGATGCGCTGAGCAGCCTGCTGGAACCAATGATCATGGTGTTCATTGGTACCATCGTCGGCGGCCTGGTCATCGCGATGTACCTGCCCATCTTCAAACTCGGCGCCGTCGTCGGCTAAAGGTAACAATGGCATTTCTCGACCAGCATCCCGGCCTCGGCTACCCCGCCGCGGCCGCCCTGGGGCTGCTACTGGGCAGTTTCCTCAACGTGGTCATCCTGCGCCTGCCCAAGCGGATGATGTGGGAGTGGAAGCGCGAGGCGCGCGAAGTCCTGGAGCAGCCGGACATCTACGACCCGCCACCACCGGGCATCGTGGTCGAGCCGTCGCATTGCCCGCACTGCAAGCACAAGCTGTCCTGGTACGAGAACATCCCGCTGTTCAGCTGGATCATCCAGGGCGGCAAATGCCGCCATTGCAAGGCCCCCATCTCCATCCAGTACCCGCTGGTGGAAGCACTGACCGCGGTGATGGTGCTGGGCTGCGTCTGGCAGTTCGGCTTCGGCTGGCAGGGCTTTGGCGCGATCGTGCTGACCTGTTTCCTGATTGCCCTGTCAGGCATCGACCTGCGCACGCAGTACCTGCCGGACCAGATCACCCTGCCATTGATGTGGCTGGGCCTGGTCGGGAGCATGGACAACCTGTACATGCCGGCCAAACCGGCCCTGATCGGTGCCGCTGCGGGCTTCCTTGTGCTGTGGATCGTGGCCAGGGCCTACAAGCTGGTGACCAACCGCGATGGCATGGGCGGCGGCGATGCCAAGCTGCTGGCCGCTCTGGGCGCCTGGTGCGGGTTGAAGGGCATCCTGCCCATCGTCCTGCTTTCGTCGATATTGGGCGCCGTCATCGGCTCGATCTGGCTGTACACCCGCGGCCGCGACAAGGCCACGCCGATCCCGTTCGGCCCTTACCTGGCGCTGGCTGGCTGGGTGTACTTCATGTGGGGCGAGCCGGTGGTGAACCAGTATCTGGTCATGAGCGGGCTGCGCTGACGCTGCCGCCATGAGCCGTTATGTGGTCGGCCTGACCGGCGGCATCGCCGCCGGCAAGAGCGAGGTGACCCGGCGCTTCGAAGCGCTGGGGATCGTGGTAGCCGATGCCGATCTGGCCGCCCGCGCAGTCGTCGCGGCCGGGAGTCCGGCCCTGGCCATGATCGCCGAGCGCTTCGGTGCGGAGATGCTGCTGGCCGATGGCAGCCTGGACCGGGCCCGCCTGCGGGCCCATGTATTCGCTGATCCTGCCGAACGGGTCGCCTTGGAGGCGATCACCCATCCGGCCATCCGGCGCGTGATGCAGCAGCAGTGCGAGCTGGCGCCCAGCCCCTACGCGCTGGCGGCGATTCCGCTGTTGACCGAGGTCGGCGGCCGCCAGGCTTACCCGTGGCTGGACCGGATCCTGCTGGTCGATGCGCCCGAGGCCGTGCAGCACGCGCGGTTGATGCAGCGCGACGGCATCGATGCTGCCCTGGCTGACCGGATGATTGCCGCCCAGGCCAGCCGCACACAGCGGCAGGCACTGGCCGATGACGTGGTGGTCAACGATGGCCATCCCGATGACCTGCAGGCGCAGGTGGAAGCGCTGCACGCGCGGTATCTGCAACTCGCCTCGACCTGAGGCGCTGGCAACCGCCCCGCTGTAACCCGGCAGACACACACCGTCTTCTCACGCGCCCCGCTATGGTCCTGCGCCTGTCATGCGCCTGCCTGTGAGATCGACCGTGCCCACCGCCTCTCTCCGTTCCTACACCGCCCGAGTGGCAGTGACCCTAGCGCTGGTCGCCCTCGGCCTGCTGCTGTGGCAGCTGTCGCAACTGGTCCTGCTGATCTTCGGGGCGGTGGTGGTGGCGGCACTGCTGCGGACGATTGTCGGCGGGGTGCTGCGCTACACGCCGCTCCCTGAGGGTTGGGCACTGGGCCTGACCGTGCTGCTGCTGGTGGTGCTGTTCACGGGGGCCATGTGGCTGTTCGGTTCGCAGCTGGGCGACCAGATGGCGACGCTGCGGCAGACCCTGCCCGCCGCCTGGGAACACTTCCAGGCGTGGCTGTCGGACAGCCCCATCGGCCCCACCGTGCACGAGCTGACCCAGAACGCGCAGTCCAGCGTCTCGACGATGGCGGCCCGGGCCGGGGCGCTGGCGATGTCGGCCACCGGCGGTGTCGCGGACCTGTTCCTGGTGCTGATCGGCGGCATCTATCTGGCAGCGCAACCGGATCTGTACCGCACGGGCCTGCTCAAGCTGCTGCCCACGCGCCAGCGCCCAGCCGTCGAGGACGCGCTTCACGCCAGCGGCAATGCACTGAAGGCCTGGCTCGGCGGGCAGTTGCTGGCGATGGCGGTGGTCGGGCTGCTCACCGGGCTGGGGCTGTGGGCGCTGGGTGTGCCCGTCGCGTTCGGGCTGGGCATCATCACCGCGCTGCTGGACTTCGTGCCGATCGTCGGCCCGATCCTGGCAGCGGCGCCCGCCATCCTGCTGGCGTTTACGGTCAGCCCGGAAATCGCCTTGGCCACGGTGGCACTGTTCGTGGTCGTGCAGCAGGTGGAGGGGCATCTGCTGCAGCCGCTCATCCAGCAGCGTGCCGTCGACCTGCCCCCTGCCCTGCTGCTGTTCTCGCTGTTCGGCATCGGCGCACTGCTGGGGCCGGCCGGGATACTGCTGGCCGCACCGCTGACCGTGGTGTTGTTCGTACTGGTCAAGCGCCTGTATGTGGTGGAGACGCTGGGCACGCCGACCCCCATTCCCGGCCACACCGCAGCCCCGAAGGCCCAGTAGATCCACGCCATGCGTGGATGGCGATGTCCCCGCATGGGGTCAGAGCCCTTTCCTGCGGAAAGGGATCCGACCCCGGAAGTGCGTGACATGGGCTCGGCTCTACTGCAGCGTTGCCGCACCGCGCATGCGCTCGGCCTGCAGTTGCTGCTGCACATGACGGGCCAGCTCGCGTGCGGCCACCATCAGGCCCTCCATCGTCTCCGGCGGCACGGCCTGCAGCGGACCACCATGCGTGCGCGCGATGTGCGCGGCATGCATCAGCCTGGTCAGCGTGCTGATGCCGGACACGGTGCGCCTGAGACCGGCCACCGTGCCACTCTGCTGGTCGGTCAGCCCGGCACGCGTCGCCGCGTGGTCGGTGGCATCGTCGGCTTCCATCCTCTCCTGCAGGATGGACATCAGGTCACCAGGATCCTTCAGCACGGCTTCGATGCGTGCAGCGACGTCGCCGGTAAGCACATCGATGGAATCGCCGACCAGCTGATGCAGGTTGGGGTAACGGATACGGTGTGACATGGCCGGGCTCCTCGCAGGTGACGGGGCATCTGGCCATCCGCGCGGGCGAATGTCAGGAGGCAAATGCGTCACAGCGGTCCGTGGCACGGGAAAGCACGCGGGTCCGTCGGCAGAAGCCGAGGCCATGAATGCCAGTTACGACAATGGATCCACCACCCGCTCAGTAGAACCACGCCATGCGTGGATGAGGTCATCCATAGTGCGGACCAACGGTCCGCACCCACCATTTACGCCGGTCCGCACCCACCATTCACCCCGCGCCGCACCCACCGCAGCAAGCTGGCGTCAGAGCGGCTTCGGCGAGAACGTCAGCGTCGCGATCACACCGCGATCGCCACCGGGTCGCACGCTCACCTGCCACCCGTACAGATCGCACAGGCGGCTGACGATCGACAGGCCGATGCCACCGCCCTGCGAGTGGCCGGCATGGGTGCCGCGATAACCACGCTGGAACAGCTTGGCGGCATCTTCTTCGCTCAGGCCGGGACCACTGTCGGTCACCGACACCGCATTGCTGCTGACGTGCACGCGCACGCTGCCATCCTGCGAGTACTTCACGGCATTGCCGATGAGGTTGCCCAGCGCCACCGACAGGGCGGCGTCGGGGGAATCAATCACCAGGTCGCGCTCGCCTTCCAGCACCAGCTCCAGCGGTTTGCCGCCGAGCTGTGCGCGATGCGCATCCAGCAGCTGCTCGGCCACCCGCGCCACGTTGCTGGTGCCCTGCCCGCGCTCGTTGCGCGACAGCAGCAGCAAGGCGCCGATCAGATCGCTGCACTGCTGTTCGGCACGCTGGATGCGCTGCAGGCGCTGCAGCACCTTCTCGTCCAGGCCGGGACGGGTCAGCAGCAGCTCGGTCGCGCCGCGGATCACCGCCAATGGCGTGCGCAGTTCGTGGCTGACGTCGGCATTGAACTCACGATCGCGCTGCACGACTTCGGTCAGGCGCGAGGAATAGTCATCCAGCGCCTGCGCCAGCTGCCCCACTTCGTCGTCGGGGAAGCGCGGCGCCAGCGGCTCGGGATCGCTGGTGCCGCCGCGGTAGGCGCGCAGCCGCGCGGCCAGGTCGGACACCGGCTTCATCACCTTCGACGCCGACCACCAGCCCAGCACCAGCGACAGCAGGCTGAACACCAGTACCGACAGGATCAGCGCGCGGTTGAGCTGCTGCCCGCCGCGCACGCTGTCGGTCATGTCATAGGCCAGGAACGCCCAGGCATCAGGCGTCTTGCGCACGGCCAGCTTGTAGGAATAGCGCTGACCCCGCTCGTCGATGCCGCCCATGTTGTACAGGCCGTCCTTGAACTCGTACCAGTCCGGCTCTTCCTGCCGCAGCGCTTCGAATTTGTCCGGCTTGATCAGGCGGGCGTACATCTGCTGCACGGGCAGATCCGGATTGCGGTCCGGATTCTCATGGAACCGCCGCGCGTACTCGTTGATGTTGCGGTTCATCACATCTTCCACCAGCTGGTTTTCCACGCGCATGCGGGCCCAGTTGGTGGCGAACGCGAACAGTGTTGTCAGGCAGAAGCCCAACAACACGAACGAGACGATGATGCGGCTGCGCAGGCGCCGCCGGTAGGGCGTGCGCCGACGCTCCCCCTTGGTTGCCACCGAATCAGGCTTCCGGGGTGGCGATGCGGTATCCGATGCCATGGCGGGTCTGGATCAGCGGCACTTCAAACGGCTTGTCGACCACCGCACGCAGGCCGTGGATGTGTACGCGCAGGGAATCCGAATCCGGCAGCTCTTCGCCCCAGACGCGGGTTTCCAGTTCCTGGCGGGTGACCACGGCCGGAGCGGCCTCCATCAGCGCCTGCAGGATCTTCAGCGCGGTCGGGTTGAGCTGCAGCAGCTTGCCCTGGCGGCGCACTTCCAGCGTGTCCAGGTTGTATTCCAGGTCGCCGGTTTCCAGAACGCGGGTCTGCACGCCCTTGCCGCGGCGCGACAGGGCGTTGAGGCGGACTTCCACTTCCTGCAGGGCGAACGGCTTGATCAGGTAGTCATCGGCACCCGAATCGAAACCGGCCAGCTTGTTGTCCAGCGAATCGCGCGCGGTCAGCATCAGCACCGGGGTCTGCTTGCGCGCTTCGTTGCGAAGCTTGCGGCAGACTTCGATGCCGTCCATGCCCGGCAGGTTGAGGTCCAGCACGATCGCGTCGAACTCGTGCACCACGGCCAGGTGCAACCCGGTCACACCGTCGGCGGCGAAGTCCACCGTGTGGCCCCGGTCCTCGAGGTAATCGCCAAGGTTGGCTGCGATGTCGCTGTTGTCTTCGATTACGAGAATACGCACTGGGACCTCTGATTCATTAAGGGTCGTCGGGGGATGCCAACCCGCTCAAGATGCGCCTGAGCGGGTGGACGCCACGTCTACCCGCTGAACGATACAGGTTGCAGTCTTAACATTTCGTGCGGACTATGGGCGCCCCGGCTCACTTCCTGTAGTTGTAGCCGTTCTGGCGGTCCTGCAGCGCCTTGCGGCTGGCATCCTCGGACTGACGCCGCTGCGCCACCGTCATGCACACCCGTTGCGGCAGGTTGCTGCCGATGGTGCGTTCGCGACGGCAGACCATGCGGCTGTCGGCGTGGGCGTTGGTCAGGATCGTGTTGACCTTTTCCTGATCGTTGAAGATCTCGACGCGAGCTTCCGGGCTCAGTTCATCCACCCGCTGATGGTCCCCCATCTTGAGGCGGATGCGCCCCAGCGCCTGTTGCACCTCGCTCTTCTGCTCCAGGCTGATCTCGCTGTAATTGTCGGACCTCATCGCTTTTTCGATGGCGTCGATCTGCTCGGCCACCGGCGCGGTCGCGTCAAGCGCGACCCGGCCATCCTTGTCGGCACGGGCATGTGCAGTGAAAGCCAAGGTGATTCCCAGGCCCAAGGCCAAGCCAAGCGTGGTCATGCGATGCATAGTTTCCCCTGTTATCGTCCGTGAAGAATGGCCCACTCTACGAGCGTGCAGATGCGCCTACAAGTGACTGCCGGCAGGGTGTGCGTGGCCATCCGTCAGCGCCCGGCAGGCGGCGGGGAGAGCGTCCTGTAGCTGCGCTGGTCGTTGAGCAGCGCCTTGCCCTTTTCCTCGATCCGGCGGCGCTCGGCCACGGTCAGGCAGCGGCTCTTGGGCATGTTGCTGCCCGTGGAGCGGGTGTGCTGGCAGACCAGGCGGCTGTCCGCATGGGCGCGGGTAAGGATGGTGTTGATCCGCTCCTGGTCGTTGAAGACCTCGTTCTGCACTGCTGGCGGCAGCTCCTGCGCCGTCTGCCGGTCGCCCATGCGCAGGGTGATGCGCTCCAGCGACTGCCGGACCTGGGCACGGTCATCGGCTGAAATCTCGGCGTACTCGCCGTTGTCCAGCGCCTTTTCGACCTGGCGCACCTGCTCGGCCACCGGGGCCTGCCGATCCATCTGGACCACGGGTTTTTCCGATGCGGCCTGGGCGGCCGCGGACAGGCCCAGCAACATCACAATCATGGTAATGCGGTACATCGCCAACCTCCCGATCCATCCCGGAACGAAGGCCCAACTCTACGAGCCGCCCCGCCCCGCCACAAGGGACCTTTGACCGGGGTCCGCCGGGGCCGGGCCGGGCATAAAAAAGACCCAGGCGGTCTACCCGCCTGGGCCTGAAGTCGTATCCCGATTACCGATCCTGCTGAGAGGCAGAGCTGCGGTTCGCTGAAGCCTACGCCGGGCCCGATTAAAGGCGTGTTAAACCCGGCGGCGATCCTTCAGGAAAATTTCAAACCATTGATAATCAAGGTTTTTTAATCTTCTCGACGTGGGCAATGATGCGCGATGCCACGTCCACCTGGCAGGCCGCTTCGATGCCTTCCAGGCCCGGCGTGGAGTTGACCTCCAGCACCAGCGGGCCGCGCTCGGAGCGGATCAGGTCGACCCCGCATACCGACAGGCCCAGCGCCTTGGCCGAGCGCACCGCCACCTGCTGTTCAGCCCGACTGGCCTTGGCAGGCACCGCGGTGCCACCGGCATGCAGGTTGGAGCGGAAGTCGCCTTCCGGCGCCTGCCGCTGCATGGAGGCCACCACCTGGTCTCCCACCACGAAGCAGCGCAGGTCCGCGCCCTTGGCCTCGCCGATGAACTCCTGCATGAGGAAGTTGGCGTACAGGCCGCGCAGGGCTTCGACGATGCCGCGCGAGGCGCTGGCTTTCTCGGTCAGGATGACGCCGCGCCCCTGGGTGCCCTCGTTGAGTTTCACCACGTGCGGCGGCGGGCCGAGCATCGACAGCAGGTCGACCGTATCGTCCGGGTTGTCGCCGAATACCGTCACCGGCATGTCGATGCCCTTGGCCGCCAGCAGCTGGTGCGCGCGCAGCTTGTCGCGCGAGCGCAGGATCGCGTCGGACGGATTGGGGGTGCGCGCGCCCATCAGTTCGAACTGGCGCAGCACGGCGGTGCCGTAGCGGGTAATGGAGGCACCGATGCGCGGGATGACCACGTCCACGCCGGTCATCGGCCGACCCTTGTAATGCATGGAAAAGCCATCGGCGGCGATGCGCATGTAGCAGCGCAGCGGGTCGAGGATGCGGACGGTGTGGCCACGTGCACGGGCCGCCTCGACCAGCCGGCGGGTGGAGTACAGCGAGCTGTTGCGGGACAGGATGGCGAGCTTCATCGCGGTGGCAGTGGACGGCAGGCGCGCAGCATAGCGCGGCGGCGTTGCGGCAGGATGATGCCGCCGACACAGGCCTGTCGACGTGCCTTCAGTCGCTGTCCAACCCTCTCCCACGGCCGATAAAAAAAACCCCGGCAACGGCGCGGCCGTTACCGGGGTTCTGGAAGCTGGAGCGGGCGAAGGGAATCGAACCCTCGTCAGTAGCTTGGGAAGCTACAGCTCTACCATTGAGCTACGCCCGCATTGCAGGGTGAAAGTCTATGCGCAGGGGCCGGTGCTGAGCAATGGGGTCAGAGCCCTTTCCTGCGGAAAGGGATCCGACCCCGCCCTGGATCAGAAGGTGCCGCTGAAGTTGGCGAACAGCGTCGCGTCCTGCGCACGCTTCTGCAGGGTGGTGGCGCTCAGGCCGATGTTGCTCTGCAGGCCGAACAGCTCCATGCGCGCGCCGAAGATGGCGGTTGCATAGTTCTTGTCGAAGTCCATGCCCGGCACGCGGTACATGCCAACGTCCGGCAGGCTCTGCACCCAGGCGCTGGCCTGCTTGGTGTCCTCGAACTCGTGGTCGTAGGTCACCTGCACGTACGGCTTGACGGCGCCGCCATCGAAGCGGGCCTGCCAGCCGATGCGGCCGACGGTGGAATCGACGTCCTGCTTGCCGTAGCCCAGCGCGGTGGCCAGGGTATTGGCATCGGCGCTTTCGGTGTAGCCGTCGATCTTCACCTTCTGCCAGATCACCGAGGCGATCGGGCCGTGGCGGAAGCCGCCTTCGGTGCCGAACTCGTAACCGGCGTTCAGGGCCGCGGTCAGGTTGCTGCCATCCGGCGAGCCGCCGTGTTCACGGGTGGCCGGGCCGAGCTGGACCTTGCGGTTCACGTCATAGGACAGCCAGGTGTAGCTGACCTGGCCGTTGACCCAGATGCGGTCGCCGTACCAGCCCGCGAACAGACCGGCAGTGGTGTCCTTCTGGGTGAAGTCGCCACGGTTGTTGCCGAAGTCGGCATTCATGCGACCGAAGCCGGCGAAGCCGCCGACGACCATGCCGTCACGCGCCCAGTCGACACCGAACAGACCGGCCGGCGCGAGGCCGTCGTACACATCGGCGTGGTCGTAGCGCTGCATGTCGCCACGCACGCCACCCCACCAGGACATGCCGTCGGCCGGACGGCCGGCCTGGTGCAGGCTGACCTGGTCGGCACGCGAACGGCCGATGGTCTGCGCCGAATGGGTCAGGATCTGCTGCAGGCGCGGGCCTTCCAGGATCGAGATGGCGTACTGGCCCAGCATTTCATGGGCCGCCGAGGTCGGATGCACGTCATCGGCGAACAGGTAGCTGCTGGCCGCATCCGGGCGCACGTAGGCCAGCGGGCTGCAGGTCAGCGACGAGGCCACCAGGCAGGCGCGGCCGGTGACGTTGCTGAAGCCGTACATGCCCGGGTTGGCGATGATTTCATGCAGCAGGGTGTAGGTATCGAGCGGGATGAACTCGATGCCGGCCTGCTTCAGGCCACCGTACAGGGCGTTGTTGTACGCGGTGGACAGGGCGGTGCCCTGCGCCTGGCCGGCGGCGCCACGGTCGATGAACCCCGGGGTGATGCCGACGTCGGGCAGGTTGGGCACCATCACGTACTGCGCGCCGGCCTGCTTCAGGCTGGCCACGATGCCGATCTGGGTGGTGACCGCCGCACCGATCACGGCCGGCGCCTGGGCCGGGGCGGTGATCGAGAACAGGTCGTTGGCGCCGCCCCAGACGGTGTACAGCGCGTTCGGGTCGGCCTTGCCACCGTTGGCGGCCAGGTAATTGGCAAACTGCGTCTTCAGCGACGGCACCGGCACGTTGCCGAACGCCGGCTGGGTCAGGTCGACGCCCACGCGGGCGCCACCGACGGCGTAGTTGTCACCGGTCTGGCCGTTGCCGTTGGGGCTGGCGTTGGTGCCGTAGTAGTCGGCGACGAACTGCGACCACTCCCAGCCCGGGTTGGTGGTGAACTGGCCGGTGACCGGACGCACGTCGGCCGGCAGCAGCGGACGGTAGTAACCGCTGTCGGTCAGGCTGTCGCCGAAGAACACGGTGCGGGTGAACGGGGATTCGCCTGCCATGGCCGGCAGCGCGGCGAGCGCGATCGCGGCCGCCATCAGGGAGCGGATCGGGCGTTTGCTGAGCAGCATGTAGAAACTCCAGGGGGAAATGTTGGGGATCCAGCGCACACGTACGCCGGCGCACGGTGAATGGTTTCACCGTGCCGCCGATTGCTCACGCTGCGCCGCCGCATGAATTGTCGCCTGAACCCGCGCGGACGGGGTGTGCTGGAGGTGGCGTGCGGGCCAGGATGCAACTGTTCCGATCCCGGCGGGCCATCGGCGACAATGCCCCGATGAACATCCAGCTCAATGGCGAATCCCGCACCCTGCCCGCTTCGGCGACCCTCCACGACCTGCTCGCCGCCGAGCAGCTGCTGCAGCGCCGGGTGGCGGTGGAAGTGAATGGCGAGATCGTCAGCCGCAGCCGCCATGGCGAGCACGTGCTGGCCGAGGGCGATGTGGTGGAGATCGTGCACGCGCTGGGCGGTGGTTGAGGCTAGGCCCCCGCGCTTCGCGCTCGCCGGGCATGGCCCGGCGGCCTCCGCAAGGTGACCCCATCTTCAGGCGGATAAGCGATAATCGCGTCATGAACCTCCCTGTCTCCCCCGATTCGCTGGTGATCGCCGGCAAGACCTACGGCTCGCGGCTGCTTACCGGCACCGGCAAGTTCAAGGATCTGGAAGAAACCCGCCTGGCCACCGAGGCCGCTGGCGCCCAGATCGTCACCGTGGCCATCCGCCGCACCAACATTGGGCAGAACCCGGGCGAACCGAACCTGCTGGACGTGCTGCCGCCGGACCGCTACACCATCCTGCCCAACACCGCCGGCTGCTACACCGCCGAAGACGCCGTGCGCACCTGCCGCCTGGCCCGCGAGCTGCTGGACGGCCACAACCTGACCAAGCTGGAAGTGCTGGGCGACCAGAAGTCGCTGTACCCGGACGTGGTGCAGACCCTCAAGGCCGCCGAGCAGCTGGTCAAGGACGGCTTCGAAGTGATGGTCTACACCTCCGACGATCCGATCCTGGCCAAGCGCCTGGAAGAGATCGGCTGCGCCGCGGTGATGCCGCTGGCCGCGCCGATCGGTTCGGGCCTGGGCATCCAGAACAAGTACAACCTGCTGCAGATCATCGAAGACGCCAAGGTGCCGATCATCGTCGACGCCGGCGTGGGCACCGCTTCCGACGCCGCCATCGCGATGGAACTGGGCTGCGACGGCGTGCTGATGAACACTGCCATCGCCGGTGCGCGCCATCCGGTGCTGATGGCCAGCGCGATGCGCAAGGCCGTCGAAGCCGGCCGCGAGGCCTTCCTGGCCGGCCGCATCCCGCGCAAGCGCTACGCCAGCGCCTCCTCCCCGGTTGATGGGCTGATCGGCTGATGACCAATCCTTTTGACAGCGCCGGTTCCAAGGCCCCGCCCAAGCCCTTCACCGTGAGCGAGGGCCGCCGCGAGGTGCGCAGCTTCGTGCTGCGCCAGGGCCGCTTCACCCCCGCCCAGCAGCGCGCGTTCGACGAACGCTGGCCGCGCTTCGGCATCGACTACAACGGCCAGCCGCGCGACCTGGACGCCACCTTCGGCCGCCCGGCGCAAAAAGTGCTGGAAATCGGCTTCGGCAATGGCGCGGCCATGCGCTTCGCCGCGCAGCACGATCCGTCGCGCGACTACATCGGCATCGAAGTGCACGCCCCCGGCGTGGGCCGCCTGCTGAACGCGCTGGCCGACGACAACGCCGACCACGTGCGCCTGTACCACCACGATGCCGTGGAGGTGCTGCAGAACGAGATCGCCCACGGTGCGCTGGACGAAGTACGCATCTACTTCCCGGACCCGTGGCACAAGAAGCGCCACAACAAGCGCCGTCTGCTGCAGCCGGCGTTCGCCGAGCTGATCGTGCGCAAGCTGCGCCCGGGTGGCCGCCTGCACTGCGCCACCGACTGGGAAGACTACGCCGAGCAGATGTGGGACGTGCTCGACGCCACTGCCGGCCTGGTCAACCGTGCCGGCCCGCGTGGCAGCGTGCCGCGCCCGGACTGGCGCCCGCAGACGCACTTCGAGACCCGCGGCCAGAACCTGGGCCACGGCGTCTGGGACCTGCTGTACGACCGCACCTGACCCACGCACGAGGACGCTGCGCCCCACATGGATACCGCGCTGACGCTGACCAACGACATGAAGCTCGTGCTCGGGCTGGTCGGCTTCACGATGGCGATGTTCCTGTTCGAGCGCATCCGCGCCGACGTGGTCGCGCTGGTGGTGCTGGTGGTGCTCGGTGTCACCGGCCTGATCGCCCCGGAAGAAATCTTCGGTGGCTTCTCGGGTAACGCGGTGATGAGCATCATCGCCACCACCATCCTTGGTGCGGGCCTGGACCGCACCGGGGCACTGAACCGGCTGGCGGCGTGGCTGCTGCGGCGCGGCCACGGCGTGGAGCAGCGGCTGCTGATGATGACCACGGCCATCGCCGGCCTGAACTCGTCCTTCATGCAGAACCCCTCGGTGATGGCGCTGTACCTGCCGGTCGCCTCGCGGCTGGTCGCGCGGACCGGCCTGACCCTGCAGCGGCTGCTGCTGCCGATCTCGGCGGCGATCGTGATGGGCGGCGCGCTGACCATGGTCGGCAACTCGCCGCTGATCCTGCTGAACGATCTGCTGGCCTCGGCCAACAACAACCTGCCCTCGGGCCTGGCCACCATCGAGCCGCTGCGCATGTTCGCGCCGCTGCCGATCGGCGTGGCCCTGCTGATCGCCTCGCTGCTGTATTTCCGCTACTACGGCGACCGCAAGCTGATCGAAGAGGAAAGCCTGGTCAACGACGGGGTGACCCCGGCGCGCACCGAGAGCTATTTCGCCAAGACCTACGGCATCGAAGGCGATGTGTTCGAGCTGGTGGTGACCGCCGAAAGCCCGCTGGTGGGCATGACCCTGGGCGAGGCCGAGACCCTGCACGATGCGCCGCTGCTGCTGGCGCTGAAGACCGGCAACGACACCCGCCTGGCGCCGCCGGCGGAGATGCGCATCTGGGTCGGCAGCGTACTGGGCGCGATGGGCCCACGCGAGGAAGTGCACGATTTCGCGCAGAACCAGTTCCTGCGCATGTCCTCGCGGCTGAAGCACCTGGGCGACCTGTTCAACCCCAGCCGCGCCGGTATTTCCGAGGCAGTGGTGCCGCCCACCTCCAACGTGATCGGCAAGAGCGCGGCCGACCTGCGCCTGCGCAAGGAGCGCGGCATCAGCCTGCTGGCGATCAACCGCGACAAGCAGGTAATCCGCGAGGACGTGCGCGACGTGCAGCTGCGCGCCGGCGACATGCTGGTCTTCCACAGCATCTGGACCGACCTGGCGCAGGCCGCCAAGAGCCGCGACTTCGTGGTGGTCACCGACTACCCCAAGGGCGAACAGCGCCCGCACAAGTTCAAGATCGCGATG
>DOKO01000136.1 GCA_003510825.1 Stenotrophomonas sp. | reverse complement strand
CGAGTCGCTGGCCGATGGCCTGAAGCGCGCGATGGACGTGATGCTGGCCGGCAAGGTCGCCGTGGTCTGCGGCTACGGTGACGTGGGCAAGGGCTGCGCCGCTTCGCTGCGTGCCTACGGCGCGCGCGTCATCGTCACCGAGATCGATCCGATCTGCGCCCTGCAGGCGGCGATGGAAGGCTATGAAGTCAACACCATCGAATCGACCCTGGGCCGTGCCGACCTGTACGTCACCACCACCGGCAACAAGGACATCATCCGCATCGAGCACCTGAGCGCGATGAAGGACCAGGCCATCGTCTGCAACATCGGTCACTTCGACAACGAGATCCAGGTCGATGCGCTGGTGGCGTTCCCGGGCGTGCAGCACGTGAACATCAAGCCGCAGGTGGACAAGTACATCTTCCCGGCTTCTGATGGAAGTGCTGGCAATGCGATCTTCCTGCTGGCCGAAGGCCGCCTGGTGAACCTGGGCTGCGCCACCGGCCACCCGAGCTTCGTCATGTCCAACTCGTTCGCCAACCAGACCCTGGCCCAGATCGACCTGTGGGCCAACAAGGACAGCTACGAGAAGAAGGTCTACCTGCTGCCCAAGCACCTGGACGAAGAAGTGGCCCGCCTGCACCTGGAAAAGATCGGCGTGAAGCTGACCACCCTGACCCAGGAACAGGCCGACTACATCGGCGTGCCGGTGGAAGGCCCGTTCAAGCCGGACCACTACCGCTACTGATGTCGTGCCCGGGGTCGGATCCCTTTCCGCAGGAAAGGGCTCTGACCCCAGCAACGGATGCAAACGGAACGGGCGCCTTCGGGCGCCCGTTCTGCGTTCCGGCCCCCGCAACCCGCGTTCCGCGCGCCCTGTCACAGAGCCCTCGGACGTTGCTTGCTACGCTTTTTGGCCCCGACGGCCGCCCGCCGTTGCATGGTTCGCTCCCTGCCTGCCACGGGCAAGCCATGCCCCAGGACGCACACCTCAAAGGACAGACATGCAGTGCAGCAGTGAACGTATGACCCGGGCCATCAAGCCCCTCATGACCCTGTGCTGGGTGGCCCTGCTGGCCGCCTGCACCCCGCCATCCGGCGACGCCCAGGCCACCGCGCCGGCAGCAGCCACTGGCAACAGCGCCGCCTGCGCCACGGGGGCATCCCCGTTGCAGACCCTGATCTGCAACGACCCCTTGCTGCTGCAGCAGGAAGGCGAGCTGGCCAAGGCCGAAGCCACCGCACGCGAAACCCTCGATGCCGCCGGCAAGGACAAACTGCAGGCCGAACAGCAGCGCTGGATCCAGCACACGCGCGACCTGTGCAGCGACGCGCACTGCCTGCAGCAGGTCTTCGCCGACCGCCTGGCGGTGCTGTCGGCCACGCGCGATGGCCTGGTCGACCAGGACGCCTGCGAAGTGCCCGACGGCGAGCACCAGTGCATGGACATACTGGTGCTGCGCGACCCCAACAGCCCGCTGGCGAACTTCAACACGCTGCTGGGTGAAAACGGCCAGGAAGGCCGCCTGCTGGGCTGCACCGCGGCCATCAACAGCGGCGGTGGCCAGAACGCAGTGCTGGCAGCCAACTGCACCCAGGAAACGACCAGCGGCAAGCGCAACGTGCAGCTGTGCAGCAACCAGATGGTCGGCCAGTTCGCCATCGAACCGGCACCGGCTGCCTACGGCGCCCAGGCCACCGACCAGCTGTTCGGCTTCACCCAGCAGCACTGCGCAGGCTGACACCTGCCGGGCAGGCCGCGCCCCCTGGAAGCCGTCAAACGGCTCCAGCGGGGCCGCCACCGCATCGCGCTGATCCTGCCCCACCCAGCCGATGCGCGCAGGTGGTCGTGGCGCTACATGCGCTGCCGATCATCCTGCAACGCGCTCTGGCACTGCGCCGCGAATTCGCGCTGCCAGCAAGCCAGATCGAATCCCTCGCGCTGCTGGAATGAAACGGTCTCGGCGCTGAGCGCATAGCAGCGGTTCTGGCTCAGGCGCAGCGCCGCCATCGTGTCGCCAGCCTCCCAGCAGCGGTCGATGCACGCCTGCATCAACGCATAGTCCGGGTTGGTTTTGGCGCCACCGAAGGCAAACCCCATCTGCTGGGCCATCGCCAGCACAGGATCGCCGGCTGCATCAGCTGCATGCAGGATGCGCAACACGCCTGGTTCGGGAATCCCGAAGGCCCAATTGGCCAGGACCGCCGCACGTGCCGACGCCACGGCCGCCGCGTGCTGCCCCAGGCGCATCTGCTGCCCTGCCAGCATCGCCCATGCCCGCTGCAGCTCGGGAAAGCGGCCGCAGGCATCTTCCAGCAGCACGATGGCTTCGGCCGGCGCAGCGGCCTGCACATGCCATTGCGCGCGCTCGACCAGGAGCAACGGCGAATCCGCATCTGCAACCTCGTGCTCGCGTGGATCGCGTTCTTCATCGTCAGCGTCCCAGCCGCCACCGGCATCCAGCCATCGGGCGAAGGCATCCAGCGACGAGTGACTGAAGACCATGCGTCCTTCGTCATGGAACATCTCGCAGACCACCGGCGGCTCCGCTTCGCGCCCCAGCGGCCAGTACAGACCAAACTGGTCGCCATTCCCCAGCGCGCCTTCGGCGACCGGCCAGAAGCCCTGCGGCGGGTACGGCCCCGCGCACGGTCCGGCATCCAGGGTCAGGTCATGAAGGCATTGCGGAGCGCGCATGTTCGATGTCCGGGCAGTGACGACCGTCCATTATCACCGCGCGGCGCCTGGCAGTAGCCTCGGTCAAGGCAACCCGCCCGGCGCGCGCTACGATGCCCCCATGACTCCCGCCATCAACCTGCTCAAGCGCGAGAAGATCGCCCACACCGTGCGCAGCTACGTGCACGACGCACACGCCGAGTCCTACGGTGGCGAAGCCGTGGAGAAGCTGGGCCTGGACCCGGCGCAGGTGTTCAAGACCCTGCTGGCCAGTACCGAAACCCACGAACTGCTGGTGGCGATCGTGCCGGTGGCCGGGCAGCTGGACCTGAAGGCACTGGCCGAAGCCGCGGGCTGCAAGAAGTGCGAGATGGCCGCCGCCGATGCCGCGCAGCGTGCCACCGGCTACCTGGTCGGCGGCATCAGCCCGCTCGGGCAGAAGAAGCGCCTGCGCAGCTTCCTCGATGCCAGCGCACAGACGCTGCCGACGCTGCATGTCAGCGCCGGCCGCCGTGGCCTGGAGGTGGAACTGGCCCCGGCCGATCTGCTGCGCCTGACCGCCGGGCATTACGCGCCCATCGGGAAGGCCCGCTGATGTCCGCAGCCGATGCCCTGCTGCAGGACCTGCTCAGTGGCGATGCCACGCGCATCCATGCCTCGGCCTGCCGGGTCGCGGTGACGTTCGATCCCGCGCTGCTGGATGCACTGGCGCCGCATGCCGACCGCATCGAACACGCCTGCGCCGGGGTGACGCTGGGCGGTGCGCTGCTGGCCAACCAGGTGCATCTGCAGTCTGCGCTGAAACGCCTGCGCTACTGGCAGGCGCAGGCCGGCTGCCTGTGCACGCTCACGCCGACGTATCTGTTCTTCGACCCGCGCAGGCTGATCGAGCAGGGCCAGATGCGGTTGCTCTCGGTGGGCGATGCCGATGGCGGCTGGGGCGAATGCCACCGTGTTGCCTGCACGCAGTGCGGCCAACACTGGCAGGCGACCGACCGCGAATACCACTACCCGTGGTGGGAGTGGAAAGCCAACTGACCGTGGGGTCAGATCCCTTTCCAGCGGAAAGGCTCTGACCCCTCCCAATGGATCACGGCCGCCAGTTGGCGTTGTTCTCCCAGAACTGCACGGCGCGCTGGTAGGCCTCCCGGTCCAGCGGCACGCCGGAACCGCCCTCTTCCACACCCAGCGCATTGCGCATCATGGTGATCGGCGCCATCGGCACTTCTTCCGGCTCGGCGGTGTAGATGCAGCCGACGATGCCCCAGTCCGCGTCGATCGGCGAGCCTTCCTTCGCCAGCTGCTCGGCGCTGTACAGGATCACCACCAGGTAGCTCGCGCGCGGCGATTCCACGCCCTCGAACCAGCGCACCAGCACC
>DOKO01000135.1:458-4417 GCA_003510825.1 Stenotrophomonas sp. | reverse complement strand
CGCCGGCATCGATGTTGCCGCCGGACACCACCGCGCACTTGCGGCGGCCGGCTACGCGGCGGCCTGCGGCCAGGGCCAGCGCGCCGGCGCCTTCGGCGATGATGTGTTCTTCCAGCGCCAGGCGGACCAGAGTCTCGCGCAGCTCGGCTTCGCGCACGATCACCACGTCGTCCAGCAGCGAGGCGCACAGGCGGCGGGTCAGGTAGCCGGGCACCTTCACCCGCACGCCGTCGGCCAGCGACGGCACCGGTGCGATCTCGTTGACATCACCGTGGATCGCGCGGGCCATCGAATCGACGCCCTCGACCTGCGCACCGATGATGCGCACGCCCTGCGATTTCAGTGCCAGCGCCACGCCGGAGGCCAGGCCGCCGCCGCCGATCGGCACGATCACCACGTCCGGTGCATGCGGTGCCAGTTCGATGCCGACCGTGCCCTGGCCGGCGATCACGTCGGCATCGTCGAAGGCGGACAGGAAGCGGTAGCCATGGCGCTGCGCCAGTTCGACGGCGAAGGCGAAGGCCTCGTCGTAGCTGTTGCCGTGCTGGCGCACCGTGGCGCCCCAGTGGGCGACACCGGCGATCTTGGTCGCCGGCGCGCCATGCGGCATCACGGTGATGGCCGGCACGTCCAGGCGGTAGGCGGCCCAGGCCACGCCTTGGGCGTGGTTGCCGGCCGAAGCGCAGATCACCGGCCGGGTATCACCGCGTTCGCGGCCGGCCAGCAGCGCGTTCAATGCGCCGCGCACCTTGTAGGAACCGGTGCGCTGCAGGTTTTCCAGCTTCAGCCAGGTGCCGAAGCGTTCGGCATGGTGCAGCGGGGTAGGCGGCAGGAAGCGGCGCAGGCGGGCCTGCGCAGCCAGTACGTCGGCGACGCTTACGTCGCCGACATCGCTTTCCTTGCTGGCATCAGCGGCCGGCATGGGCCACCAGCGTGTTGCCGGACTGCGCCGGGTGCGGGCACGGGCGACGAAGAAGACGCCTCCGTGCCGGCACCGTGGTCGCTACGGTACGGGTGTTCATCATGCAGCTCCTTCCACGGGCGTCAGCTGTACCGACACGCAGTCGTAGATCTTTTCCATCTGCCGGCACAGGGTTTCCGGCGGCCGCTGGCCATCGACCACCAGCTGCAGGTGCCAGCGTCCGTCATCGGCGGCCACCGGCGCGCCGCTGATCGCGCGCGGGGCGAAGCCGCGGCGTTCGGCCATGCCGATCACGCGCAGCAGCGCGCCTTCGGCCGGGTGCAGCACCAGGTCAAGCCGGTATTGCATTGGGGGTCTCCTGGCGGGCGTGGGCGGGGTTGCTTTCCAGCATGGTGCTGTTGGCGGTGTTGGGCGGCACCAGCGGCCACACGTTGGCGCGTGCATCGATGGCCACGTGCAGCAGGGCGGGGCCCGGTTCGGCCAGCAGCGCGGCCAGGCCGCCTTCGACGTCGTCGCGGTTGTCGATGCGGGTGGCGGCAATGCCGAACACCTTGGCCAGGGCCACGAAGTCCGGGTTGTCGGACAGGTCGATCTCGCTGTAGCGCTCGGAGAAGAACAGCTCCTGCCACTGCCGCACCATCCCCAGCGAACTGTTGTCCAGCAGCACGATCTTCACCGGCAGGCGGCAACGCGCGATGGTGGTCAGCTCCTGCACGTTCATCATGAAGCTGCCATCGCCGGACACCAGCACCACGGTGCGGTCGGGGCAGGCGAACTGCGCGCCCATCGCCGCCGGCAGGCCGAAGCCCATGGTGCCCAGCGCGCCACTGGTCAGGTGGTTGCGCGGGTGGTTGAAGCGGCAGTGCTGGGCCACCCACATCTGGTGCTGGCCGACATCGCAGGCGATGACCGTGTCGGCCGGCGCCACTTCGCTCAGCCGCTTCAGCAGCGCCGGGGCGTAGATGTGCTGGCCCGGTGCGTCGTAGCGGGCGGCGAAGCGGTCGCGGTGCTGGGCACAGCGCTTGCGCCATGCGTCCTGGTGGGCCTGGGGGGAGGGGAAGGCCGCACGCAGGGCGCGGATGGCATGGCTGACATTGCCCGGCACCGCGACATCGGCGCTGCGCAGCTTGGAGATCTCGTAGGCGTCGGCGTCGATGTGGACCACGCGGGCGAACGGAGCGAACTCGGCCAGCTTGCCGGTGGCACGGTCATCGAAGCGCGCACCCAGCACCAGCAGCAGGTCGCTTTCCTGCACCGCCATGTTCGCGGCGCGGGTGCCGTGCATGCCCAGCATGCCCAGCGACTGCGGGTGCTGCGGGGGCAGCGCGCCCAGGCCACGCAGGGTCATCACGGTAGGGATGGCGCTGGCCTCGGCGAAGTCGCGCAGGTCCTGCACGGCCTCGCCCAGGGCAATGCCACCACCGGCGTAGATCACCGGCTTCTCGGCCGCTGCCAGTGCGGCGATGGCCTCGGCGATGGCCGCGTCGGCGGCGGCCGCCGGCGGTTCCACGCTGGACGGCACATGCGCCGGCAGGTGGCTGGCGTCGGCCAGCTGCACGTCCTTGGGCAGGTCGATCAGCACCGGCCCGGGGCGGCCCTCGCGGGCAATGCGGAAGGCATCGGCCACCACGCGCGGCAGGTCATCGACGCTGCGCACCAGCCAGCTGTGCTTGACGATGGGCAGGGTCAGGCCGAACACATCCAGTTCCTGGAAGGCGTCGGTACCCAGCAGCGGCGTGGCGACCTGGCCGGTGATGCAGACCATCGGCACCGAATCCAGCATCGCATCGGCGATGCCGGTGACCAGGTTCGACGCGCCGGGGCCGGAGGTGGCCACGCAGACGCCGACCTGGCCGCTGGCGCGGGCGAAGCCATTGGCTGCCAGCGCCGCACCCTGCTCGTGGCGCACCAGGATGTGCTTCAGCGACGAATCCACCAGCGCGTCGTAGAACGGCATGATGGTGCCGCCGGGATAGCCGAACAGCGTACGGACGCCCTCGGCCTCCAGCGCCTGGGTCAGCCAGCGCGCGCCGTTGGGCGGCGCGCTGCGGTGTGTGGGAGAGTTCATGGGGGAACCTTGCAAAGCGGGTGGGGGTGGCCGCGTGGTTACGCGGCCTGTCCTTGCAACCAGACCATCTTGGCGCGCAGTTCCTTGCCCACCTTCTCGATCGGGTGCTCCAGGTCGGCCTGCTTGTACTTCTTGTAGTTCGGCAGGCCCGCTTCGTACTCGGCCACCCAGTTCTTGGTGAAGGTGCCGTCCTGGATGTCCTTCAGGACTTCCTTCATGCGCTCCTTGGTGCTGGCGTCGATCACGCGCGGGCCGCTGACGTAGTCGCCGTACTGGGCGGTCTCGGAGACGAATTCCAGCATGCGCGAGATGCCGCCTTCGTAGAACAGGTCGACGATCAGCTTCAGTTCGTGCAGCACTTCGTAGTAGGCGATTTCCGGCTGGTAGCCAGCTTCCACCAGCGTTTCGAAGCCGGCCTGCACCAGCGCCGAGGCGCCGCCGCACAGCACTGCCTGCTCACCGAACAGATCGGTTTCGGTTTCTTCCTTGAAGGTGGTCTGGATCAGGTTGGCGCGGGCGCCACCCAGGCCGGCCGCATAGGCCTTGGCATGCTGTTCGGCCTTGCCGGTGACATCCTGGTGGATGGCCCAGATGCACGGCACGCCGCGGCCGATTTCGTACTCGCGACGGACCAGCGCGCCCGGGCCCTTCGGCGCGACCAGCACCACGTCCAGGTCGGCGCGCGGCTCGATCATGCCGTAATGCACGTTCAGGCCGTGGGCGAACAGCAGGCAGGCACCCTGCTTCATGTTCGGCGCCAGCACCTCGTTGTACAGCTTCTTCTGCACCATGTCCGGGGTCAGCACGGCGACCAGGTCGGCATCCTTCACGGCGTCAGCCGGGGCCACCACGTTGAAGCCGTCGGCCTGGGCCTTGGCTTCGGTCGGGCCGCCCGGGCGCAGGCCTACCACCACGTCGAAACCGGATTCGCGCAGGTTCAGTGCGTGGGCGCGGCCCTGGCTGCCGTAG
>DOKO01000135.1:0-324 GCA_003510825.1 Stenotrophomonas sp. | reverse complement strand
GTTGGTGCTCATGGGGGAGGTTCCTTGCGGTGGGAAGAAAAAGACGGGAAGAAAAAAGACGGCCGGCAGTCGAAGCGACGTACCGGCCGGTCAGGGGAAAACGGTGGGGGAGGCGCCGCGCATCGCACGGGCACAGCCACCACGAGGCGTCGTGGTGTGGCAGGTCCGGGTTTTGCAATTGGCGGTGTTCATGGTGGTTGCGTCTGAAACCAGGTCTTGAAATGAAAAAACCCGCACCGGGGCGGGTGCGGGTTTTTGTCGAGTTCCGGTGTGTCTGTTGCTTACACGCTGGCTCGTCCCGCACCTGTTGGCTGGGTAATAAGT
>DOKO01000277.1:1150-13229 GCA_003510825.1 Stenotrophomonas sp. | reverse complement strand
TCCGTTGCCTTCGTGGCGGGCCTGTCTTTGACCAAGCGCTTCAGTGACTGCAGGATCTTCAAAACGGCTGGGTGGTATTCCTCAAGCGGGAAAGTCCGGTTGGTCGCCTGCATGCTGGAGCTGAAATCAGCAAGAGCCTGTGCGGCGACCGGGTGCGTTGCGTCACCTCCGATCAACTCCAGCGTCCGCAATGTGTGGCTCAGAAGATGCGGATCGCAGTATCCAGCCGATTCCCTGAGCAGCTGGAGGCTATACTCCAGCGCGTCTTCGTCGAGCCAGTCGATGTCCCATACATGATCGCTTCTAACCGCCAGTGACTCGAAATTCAGCTCGCTGACGCGCTTCGTTGCAATCTTGTCACCGAGCAGTGAATCGATTTCATCATGGGGCATGACCCCGCTGCGCAGGAACAGATTAATGGTCTCGATAAACGTACTTTCGGGATCGATAAGCAGCATCCTGCACGCGCTGCTGAACGGATCATCCCGCTTGATGCACCCGGCGTTGTCGAATGTGATTTCGGCCAAGGTGCCCTGTTGCCCCAAGGCGTGAAGATTGGCACCCATCATGAGTACGAATGCGGCGAGGAATTCGCGGAGCGGCTTGCTTTCAGGGTTCTTGTTTTCGTTCAGCCAATCAACTTCCAACGCGATTCGTTTGATTGCCCGGATGTTGGTGATGCCGCAATCCTGGATCAACGGAGAAACTATCGCGGCCAGAGGATGGCCAGCAAGCGCGATGGACGCTGATTGCTGCGCGGTCGGGGAATAGAACAGCTCCCGATCAATGACCTTTTCCCGGATCTGCATCCACTTGGAGTGATCGGTAAGCCGCTCGCTGTTCATTACCAGAATTACGCGGCAGTCGCTGAGTTGTATCAGTTCGTCGATGAAGCCGGCCACCTCGTCGACATCCAGATCGGCATGTTTCCTCTCAAGATCGTCCAGTACGATCACCTTGCCGCGGATGGCGCTTCTGAAGGCAATCAACGCGAGATCATTGGCAATGGCGGCACCGGAGTAGAGCTTCTCGATGGCTGCGCCATAGATATCGCGATCCGCCTTGGTCCTTCTGGCAAGCCATCCGCGAACCCCTCCCTGCTCAGCAACAACGTTATCGAGAAGTGTCAGTTTCAGGTTGCTGATGCTCTTGATGCCGAAAAGGGAGGCAGACGCAAAATCCCGCCAGTTTGCCTTGAGCGTCGCGCTTACGCAGTGTGTTTTTCCGGTTCCCCACGGCCCCGAGACCGACATGGCCCGTATGTCCTTGTTGAGCAGCGCTGCCCTCAATTGGGCGCCAAGCTGCGCATGCGCGTCGGTGACAATGGTTGAAACAGGGGTCTGAGCGTCCTTGCCTGTCATCTGTCTTGGCCGATGGTGTGTGAACAAGCAGATTAGCAGGGTCCATGGGCATGGGTGCTTGTGGTGCTGCGGTCCTGCGTCGGTGCACCTCGATTGCGGTTACGGGTGGTGTGGAGGACACTCCAGCTTTCCTGTAGCGGCGATTCCCATGTTCAGCCACATCACCGTCGGTTCCAACGACATGGCGGCCTCGCGCCGCTTCTACGATGCCGTGTTCGCGGCGATGGGTGGTCGCCCGGGCAGGCCCGACGACGATGGCAAGCTGGTCTACATCAAGGATGGGCGGATGTTCATCGTCACCCCGCCCATCGACGGCCAGCCGGCCTGCCACGCCAATGGCGGCACGATCGGCTTCGCGCTGGAAACCCCGCAGGCCGTGCATGCCTGGCAGGAGGCCGGCATCGCCCACGGTGGCAGCGCCATTGAAGAACCGGCCGGTGTGCGCGAAAAGGCAGGACGCCAGCTGTATCTGGCCTACCTGCGCGATCCGGATGGCAACAAGCTGTGCGGCGTGCACGTGATGGGCTGAGCGCCGCAGCGCGCGCGTGATAACACGGTGCGGCTGTCCGCGGGCTGTCATCGCGGCCGGGCACTTCATCCTGCGTCCACTGCCATTCACGCAGACTCGGTCGGCTAATCCCTGATCGACCGGAGATGGCTGCCGATGGAAGCACTGGAGCCTCAACACACCCCGGTGCGCACCCTTCGACCCGTCTTCGCCTTCGCGGCGATCGTCGTCGTTGCCTTCGCACTGTTCGTCAGCCTGTTCCCGCTGGGCGCCGGCCGCCTGCTGGTGAAGGCGCAGGACTGGGCCGCGCTCAACGTGGGCTGGTACTACCTGCTGGCGATGACCCTGTACCTGGTGTTCGTGGTCGGCGTCGCGCTGTCCAAGTACGGCGGCATCAAGCTGGGGGCTGACCATGACGAGCCGGAATTCAGCTATCTGTCGTGGGCCGGCATGTTGTTTGCCGCCGGCATCAGCATCACCCTGTTCTTCTTCTGCGTCTCCGAACCGCTGACCCATTACCTGCAGCCACCACAGGGCGATGCGGCGGCCGGCGAGGCGGGGGCGCGCCAGGCCATGCAGCTGTTGTTCCTGCACTGGGGCCTGCATGGCTGGGGCGTGTTCGCACTGGCGGCGATGGCGATGGCCTATTTCGCCTACCGCCACAACCTGCCGCTGGCGCTGCGTTCGGCGCTGTACCCGCTCATCGGCAAGCGCATCAACGGGCCCATCGGCTACACGGTGGATGCACTGGGCATCGTCGCCACCGTGTTCGGCATCGGTGCGGACATGGGTTTCGGCGTGCTGCACCTCAACGCCGGCCTGACCCACCTGTTCAACGTGCCGCACTCCAACCTGGTGCAGATCATCCTGGTGGCCAGCATGATGGGCGCCGCGGTGGCGGTGGCGGTGTCCGGCGTGGAAAAGGGCGTGCGCTGGATGGCCAACATCAACATGCTGCTGGCCATCGCGCTGGTGCTGTTCATGCTGTGCGCCGGCCCCACCCAGTACCTGCTCAGCACGCTCATGCAGAACCTGGGCGATTACCTGGGCAGCGTGGTCGGCAAGAGTTTCGATGTCTACGCCTACGGCGGCCGCCCGGAATGGCTGGGCGGCTGGACGGTGTTCTACTGGGCCTGGTGGATCGGCTGGGCGCCGTTCGTGGGCCTGTTCATCGCGCGCATCTCGCGCGGCCGCACCATCCGCGAATTCGTGTTCGGCGTCCTGCTGATCCCGCTCGGCTTCACCCTGGCGTGGCTGTCGATCTTCGGCAACAGCGCGCTGGACCAGGTGCTGCACCATGGCCAGCAACAGCTGGCACAGCTGGCGGTGGATGACCCACCCACAGTGCTGTACGCGCTGCTGGACGGCTACCCGTGGAGCAAGGTGGTGATCGCGGTGACCGTGCTGGTCAGCTTCATCTTCTTCGTGACCTCGGCCGATTCCGGCGCGGTGGTGCTGTCCACGCTGTCCTCGCACGGTGGTGCGCCGGAGGACGATGGCCCGCGCTGGCTGCGCGTGTTCTGGGGCACGGTCATCGCGGTGCTGACCGCCGGCCTGCTGCTGGCTGGCAGCATCGACGCATTGAAGTCGGCCGTGGTGCTGGCCTCGCTGCCGTTCTCGGCGGTGCTGCTGCTGATGATGTGGGGCCTGACCCGTGCCTTCAGCGACGAATCGCACCGCGAGCGCGCGCAGCAGTTCCGGCCGTCACCGCTGATCGGTGACGACCGCCACCACCAGGGCTGGCGCCAGCGCCTGAGCCAGGCGATGCACTTCCCGGTGCGCGACCAGGTCTACCGTTTCATGGACGACACGGTGAAGCCGGCCATGGAAGCGGTGGCCGAGCAGCTGCAAGGGCAGGGCTGGGAGGTGGTTACGCGTTTCGAGGCTGGTGACATGGAGCTGTCGGTCAACCACGGCGAGCAGCAGGACTTCCAGTACCGGGTGATCCTCAGCGGCTACCTGACCCCGTCGTTCGCCGCCCAGCAGCTGCGCAACCAGCGCTACTACCGCGCGGAGGTGCATCTGTTCGAAGGCAGCCAGGATTACGACCTGGTGGGCTACAGCCGCAAGCAGATCATCAACGACATCATCAGCCAGTACGAACGGCACCTGCAGTTCCTGCACCTGAGCCGGTGATGTGCGACCGCCGGGTGTGCCCCGGCGGTCGGTGGTAGTGCCGGCCGCTGGCCGGCAGCGCGAACGGTGTGGCGCATTACCGCCACACCGATTTCGCATCAGAACCGGTAACGCGCACCCAGGGAGACGAACTGCCCACGCAGGTTGTACTGGGTGATGTCGAAGCCATTGGCGCCGCCGGCCGGATCGAACGGCGGATCCTTGTCGGTCAGGTTCAGCACCGACAGCGACAGCGTGGTGTTGGCAATGCCTTCATAGGCCACGTACAGGTCCAGTTGCTGGTAGGACTTCACCCGCGAATCCAGGCCCGGGTTGCTGGTGGCCGTGGCCACGCGCTGGTCGTAGCCGCTGATGTACTGCAGGCTCAGCGAACTGGTCCAGTCGCCCGCGTTCCAAGTGAGCGAAGTGGTGCCGCGGGTGCTGGGCAGGGCGCCCAGGCGGTTGTTGCCCGCGCCGTCATACGCCGCCTGGCCGGCGACCAAAGGTTGCTTGTAGTCCAGCAGGTGGGTCCAGCTGCCGGCCACGGTGAAGCTGCCCCAGTGGTCGGTACGGAAGCGGCGACTGGCTTCCAGGTCCAGGCCGGAGGTTTCCAGCTGGCCCTGGTTGGCATACTGGTTGGTGATGAACTGGATGCGGCCCTGCGCATCGCGCTGCACGCGGCCCGGGAACAGGTCCGGATTGTTGACGATGAACTGTGCGTTGTCCGGCTGCACGAGGTTGTCCTGCTCGATGCGGTACCAGTCCAGGCCGATGCTGGTGTCCGCGTCGGGCGACCAGACTGCGCCGAGGTTGTAGTTGCGTGAGCGCTCGGCTTTCAGGTCGGGGTTGCCGGTGCGCACATTGGTTACGCCACGGCTGCCGCCAGGCTGCAGCGGATCGTAGGGATCGACCACCGAGCCGTAGCTGATGGTCTGGCCCGGGGCGATCTCCGGCAGCGACGGGGCGCGGAAGCCGCGCGAGAACGAACCGCGCAGCAACAGGCTGTCCAGTGGCTGCCAGCGTAGCGCGACCTTGGGCGAGAACGCATTGCCGAAATCATCGTAGTGATCGCCACGCCCGGCCAGCTGCAGTTCCAGCGTGCGGTGCAGCGGAATGCTGAACTCTGCGTAGGCTGCGCTGACCTGACGCTCACCATTGACCACGTTGATGGCGGGCCGCAGCTCGGTGCCGGACAGCACCTGTTCGCTGGTACGCGCATCCAGCGACTCGCGGCGCACTTCGGCACCCCAGGCGAAGCCGATGGCACCAGCCGGCAGGTTCCACAGCTGGGTGGAGGCCTTGAACGAGGCCTGGCTCAACCGGTACCAGCCCGGCCGCTTGGTCTGCAGCCGCAGCGCCTCAAGCGCCTGCGGGGTCTGCGAGGGATCGACGATGTTCAGGCTGCCATCGGCCAGCGCCTGCTGGAACGCATAGCGGTTGACGAAGTTGTCGACGTATTCGCGCTGCGCGCTCTCCGAGCTGAGTGCGGCCAGCTCCCAGTCCCAGCGCTCGGTCGTGCCACGCACGCCGGCCAACGCGCGGTAGAACACCTGGGTGTTGTCCTTCAGTCGCGGGCCGAGCGCGAACAGAGAGGTCTCGAACGGCAGCGGCGTGGTGCCGGGGTTGTACGGGTTGCCGACCGGCAGCACGGCGGGGATGTCGACCAGGGTGCCGCTGGCCGCGTCGTAGGCACGCAGGCCCGGGCCGACCGTCAGCGGTGCGCTGAAGATCTGGTCGGCCTTGTTGTGCGCGTACAGGATGTCGGCGAAGGCTTCGACGCTGTCATTGAAGCGGTAGGTCGCGCTCAGCGAAGCCTGCAGGCGTTCGGCACCCGGTTGCAGGGTCTTGTACGGCTGCGCGTTGAAGGCGCAGGCCTGGCCGGGCAGGGTACTGCCGAAATCGCTGTAGGGACGCAGCTGGCTGCCGTCGGGGCAGGTAGCAAACGGCTGTGGCGCGCGCGGGTCGGACAGCCAGTTGCCACCGGCGGTGTTCCAGCCCGCCAGGCGGCCGCCCGGCTTGTCGCGGAAATCGCCGCTGCGGGTGAAGGCGCGTTCGTCGGCATCCAGGCGGTCACGCTTGAGCACGTCCAGCCCGAACAGCACATTCCAGTCATCGCGGTCGACATCGCCGAAGCCGGCCAGCAGATTGGCCTTGCGTTCGTTCAGGCCGCCCTGGGTGGCGGTGCCGAGGCCGCCGCCCACTTCCACGCCCTGGAAATTGCGGCGCAGGATGATGTTGATGACTCCGGCGATGGCATCGGAGCCGTACACGGCCGAGGCACCGTCCTTCAGCACTTCGATGCGGTCCACGGCGCTGATCGGCAGAGCATTCAGATCGACGAAGGTGTCCTGGGTGTTCAACGCGAAACCGAAGTTGGACACGCGGTAGCCATTGACCAGCACCAGGGTGTTCTTTGGCGACAGGCCACGCAGGCCGATGGATGCCGAGCCGGCGGCGAAGCTGCCGGTGTACTGCTCGTCGTAGCTGTTGCCGGCGTTGGCCGACAGACTGCGCAGCACATCGGTGAGGGTGGACTTGCCACTCAGTTCGATCTGCTCGCGCGACAGCACCTGTACGGGATTGGGGCCGGCGGTGTCGCTGCGCTTGATGTTGGAGCCGGTGACCAGCACGGCGCCGAGGGTGGTGCTGTCCTTGCCGGTTTCGGCGGGGGCGGCTGCAAGGGGGGCGGCTTCAAGAGGGGATGTTTCAGCGGCGGCAGTGCCGGCCGCCAGGCCCAGCGCAACGGCGCTGGCCAGCAGAGTGGTGCGGAACATGGAAACGCCAGTGGCTGTAAGAGTCCCCAGTACCGCATGGAGGCTGCGGGCAGGACCAATGACGAATACGCATTCAGTTATGTATCACGGGTTCTTAACGAACCCGCTCGGTGACCACACCGCCGGGCATGGCCCGGCGCTACCGTTTCTCTGGCGATGCTGCAGAGCCGAGCCCGCGCTCGGCTCCACCCTCTGGCGGTCAGACTCGCAGCAGCACCTTGCCGCCACGCCCCGACTGCGCGCTGGCGGTCGCGGCGGCCTTGATGTCGTCCAGCGCGAAGATGCCGTCCACCGGCAGGGTCAGTTCGCCGCTGGCCGCGCGCTGCAGCAGTTCGCCGACCAGGCGGCGCTTGTCTTCCACCGCCATCGCCTGGCTGACCTTGCTGCCCCAGAAGCCCCTCACCGTGGCTTCCTTGTAGATCAGGCCGCTGGCCGGGATGCGCATCGCCTCGCCACTCATCACGCCGAACGACACCAGCGTGCCGTGCAGGCCGAGCAGGTCGACCAGGTCGGCGCTGGCTTCGCCGCCGATGGAATCGACGGCTGCTGCTGCCTGCGCCTCACCCGTGGCTGCACGCACGCGGTCTTTCCAGCCGTCCTGCGAGGTGTCGAACACATGATCGATGCCCAGCGCCTGAAGCTGCGCCACGGCCTTGGCATTGCGCACCAGGTTGGCCACGTTGACGCCGCGTGCGCGGGCCAGCATCGCCAGCGATTTGCCGACAGCACCGTTGGCGGTGTTCTGCACGATCCACTGGCCGGCTTCCACCTTCAGGAACTCCAGCAGCATCAGCGCGCTCAGCGGCATCGCGATCAGCTGTGCCGCGGTTTCGTCGGCGATGGCGTCCGGCATCGGGATGACCATCCGTGCCGGCGCGATGAACGCCTCGGCCCAGGTGGCGTGCACCGATGCGGCGGCCACGCGCTGGCCGACCTGCAGGCCTTCGACACCTTCACCCAGCGCATCGACCACGCCCAGGGCTTCGCTGCCACCGACGGCGGGCAGGGTCGGCTTGTAGCCATACAGGCCGCGCACGGTCAGCAGGTCGTGGTTGTGGATCGAGGCGAGCGTGGTGCGGATGCGCACTTCGCCGGGGCCGGGTTCGGGAAGGGCGACATCGGCGATGGCAAGGACGGTGGCGGGATCGCCGAAGGCGGAATAGAGGGCGGCGCGCATGGATGCATCCATGAAGTAGGAATGTTCGTTACATCTGGGGATGGGCGCGCGGTCGACAAGGTGCTGGTGGTGCAACACGGCATCCTGCGACGGATCGTCGCGGAATGTGTTCATCACCGCATCTTGTGTTGACGATCTTCAATGTCCCCACTATGTTGTGGCTGTCACTCCCGGTCAGCCGCCGCCGCCGGACATGCAGCAAACGTCCCGCGGCCCGCCCCTGAAGGCTTGCCGTGTCGACGCGGCCGCCATCGTGCGGACGCAGATCGCCCCCACGGCCCGGATACCGGCCGCAGGCGCAGGCTCATCGCCGACGGTCTGACGTTCCCGCGCAATGGCACACCAACCGATTGCCCTGGGCGCCGGTATCGCGCGCAGGGCCGCCATGGCATCGACGCTTCGAGGCGTGCGTGCCTGGAGACGCAGGACAATGACCGACAGTACCTACCGCGCGGCCGATCTGGCCGGCGCCGGCGACGCCATGCGCGCCGGTGGCGAACGTGTGCCCACCTGGATCACCAAGGAAGCAGGCAATCGCCGCCTGCCGTTCGAGGCCGAGCGCCTGCAGCGCAGCATCGACGGCGTGCATGCCGAGTTCCCGCAGCTGGACGTAAGCGACTACCGCCGCGTGGTGCAGGCGATGGTCGAGCGCAAGCCCAGCATCAGCGCCGATGACCTGGTCGATCTGCTGATCCGCGAGGCCGAATCGCGCGTGGATCTGGTGGCGCCGGAGTGGGAGCAGTTCGCCGCGCGGCTGTACCTGCGTCGGCTGTACAAGCGTGCCAGCCGCAACCGCTTCTACGACGTCAGCCTGAAGTACGGTTCCTACGTGGGCCTGCAGGAAAGCCTGGCCGACCGCGGCGTGTACAGCAACGACATCCTGCGCTGCTATTCGAAGGACGAACTGCAGCAGGCCGGGCAGATGATCGATCCCGAACGCGACCGCCTGTTCGCCTACAACGGTCTTTACCTGCTGGCCACGCGCTACCTCGCCACCGATGGCAGCCGCGAGGTGTACGAGCTGCCGCAGGAGCGCTGGCTGACCATCGCCCTGTACCTGATGCAGGACGAAAAGCCGAGGGAACGCCGCATGCAGCTGGTCGGCGAGGCCTACTGGGCGCTGTCCAACCTGTACATGACGGTAGCCACGCCCACCCTGGCCAATGCGGGCAAGGTCGGCGGGCAGCTGTCCAGCTGCTTCATCGACACGGTGGATGACAGCCTGCAGGGCATCTACGACTCCAACACCGACATCGCCCGCGTGTCCAAGCACGGTGGTGGCGTCGGTGCCTACCTGGGCTATGTGCGCAGCAGCGGCGCGCCGATCCGCGGCGTGCCAAATTCGTCCGGCGGCGTGGTGCCGTGGATCAAGCAGCTCAACAACACCGCCGTGTCGGTCGACCAGCTCGGCCAGCGCAAGGGTGCGGTGGCGGTGTACCTGGACATCTGGCACCGCGATATCGAGGCCTTCCTCGATCTGCGCCTGAACAACGGCGACCAGCGTCTGCGCGCGCACGACGTGTTCACGGCGGTGTGCGTGCCGGACCTGTTCATGGAGGCGGTGGAGCGCCGTGCGGACTGGTACCTGTTCGACCCGCACGAAGTGAAGCAGGCCAAGGGCTGGTACCTGCAGGACTTCTACGATGAAACGCGTGGCGCGGGCAGCTTCCGCGACCGCTATGCCGAACTGGTGGGCGACGAGCGCATCAGCCGCCGCACGGTGCGTGCCATCGATCTGTTCAAGCGGATCATGGTCAGCCAGCTGGAAACCGGCAATCCGTTCCTGTTCTACCGCGATGAAGTGAACCGCAGGAACCCGAACAAGCACGCGGGCATGGTGTATTCCAGCAACCTGTGCACCGAGATCCTGCAGAACATGAGCCCGACGCGGATGATCCAGGAGATCGTCAGCGGTGACCAGATCGTCACCACCCGTCGCGCCGGCGATTTCGTGGTCTGCAATCTGTCCTCGATCAACCTCGGACGGGCCATCACCGCGCCGGACGATCTGCTGGCCAAGGACGTGCTTGAGCGCCTGATTCCGATCCAGGTGCGCATGCTCGACAACGTGATCGACCTCAACGCGCTGCCGGTGCCGCAGGCCACCATCACCAACCGCAAGTACCGCGCCATCGGCCTGGGCACCTTCGGCTGGCACCACCTGCTGGCCCAGCAGGGCATCCACTGGGAAACACCCGAAGCCGAAGCGCTGTCGGACACCCTGTTCGAGCGCATCAACTTCCTGACCATCCAGGCCAGCGCGCAGCTGGCGAAGGAGAAGGGCAGCTACCCGATGTTCGCCGGCAGCGACTGGCAGACCGGCGCCTACTTCCGTGACCGTCGCTACGAGGGCGCGGGCTGGGACAGCCTGGCCCGCGACGTGGCTGCGCACGGCCTGCGCAATGGCTGGCTGCTGGCGGTGGCACCGAACATGAGCACCGCGCAGATCGCCGGCTCTACCGCATCGATCGACCCGATCTACAGCGCGTTCTACTACGAGGAAAAGAAGGACTTCCGCCGTCCGGTCGCTGCGCCGGGGCTGTCGCTGGAAACGTGGCCGTACTACGAAAAGGGCGCCTACAAGGTCGACCAGTTCGCCAGCGTGCGGCAGAACGCGCGCCGCCAGCGCCACGTCGACCAGGCGATCAGCTTCAACCTGTACGTGCCCAGCACCATCCGCGCAAGCACGCTGCTGGAGCTGCACCTGAGCGCGTGGCGCGAGGGCCTGAAGACCACGTACTACGTGCGCTCCAACGACATCGACATCAGCGAATGCGAGTGGTGCTCGAGCTGACGCGCAACGGTAGCGCCGGGCCACGCCCGGCGAGCGCAACGCGCGGCCGTCATACATCCCGCCGGGCATGGCCCGGCGCTACCCCTTGCAGGTAAGACCATGGCAACCCCCCTCGACCGCATCAAGATCCTCGAACCGCGCCACCCCAACCGCAGCACCGGCATCATCAACGGCCGCACCAGCGGCATCCTCAACTGGAACGACATCCCGTACCCGTCGTTCTATCGGGCCTACAAAGAGCTGTCGACCAACTTCTGGATCCCCGACGAGGTGGACATGAAGCTGGACGCGCGCCAGTACGGCGAGCTGTCCGGGCGCGAGAAGAACGCCTACGACTCGATCATCGGCCTGCTGGCCACGCTCGATTCGCCGCAGACCCGCTTCATCTACAACGTGGCCGAGTACATCACCGACCCGGCCGCGCATGCCAACGCGGCGATCATCGGCCAGCAGGAGGTGATCCACAACGAGAGCTACAGCTACGTGCTGGCCTCGATCACCGACCTGCCGAACCAGAACCGCATCTTCGAGATCGCGCGCACGCACCCGACCATCATCAAGCGCAACGCGCCGATCATGGGGGCGTATGACGATTTCATGCGTGAGAAGACCGCCGAGACCCTGCTGAAGTCGCTGATCCAGTCGTCGATCCTGGAAGGCATCAACTTCTATTCCGGCTTTGCCTACTTCTACAACATGGTGCGGCAGAACCGCATGACCGGCACCGGCAAGATCATCAGCTTCATCAACCGCGACGAGCTGGCCCACACCAAGTTCATCAGCGAACTGATCCGCGCCATCATCGGCGAGAACCCGGCGCTGCAGACCAATGAACTGACGGCCTACGTACACCAGGCGTTCGAGCATGCCATCGAGCTGGAAACGCAGTGGTCGTCGGAAGTGCTGGATGGCATCGACGGCATCGACGTGGAGGAAATGACCCGCTACGTGAAATACCGCGCCAACAAGATGGCCGGCATGCTGGGCATCGAGCGCCTGTACAGCGACACCACCGACAACGTGATGCCGTGGATCAAGGCTTACGCCGACAATTTCACCGAGACCAAGACCGACTTCTTCGAGATGCGCAATGCAAGTTACAAGAAGACCAACGTCGACAACGGCTTCGACGACCTCTGAACCCGGCGCGGCGCTGCGCATCCTGGTGGTGGTGGCCTCGCTGAGCGGCAATACCCGCGAGCTGGGCCGGCTGATCCAGGCGCGCTGCCTGGCCGCTGGGCATGCGGTGCACTGGCAGGAGGCCGACGACCTGCGTTCTGCTGCCCCGCTGGCTGCCGATGAGGCCGACCTGGTACTGCTGGGCAGCTGGACCGACAACGCCGGGCGCAC
>DOKO01000277.1:495-890 GCA_003510825.1 Stenotrophomonas sp. | reverse complement strand
GACCGACAACGCCGGGCGCACGCCGTCGGAGATGAAGGCCTGGGTGGCCGGCATCGCCGAGCGTGGCCAGCGCCCGCGCCAGCTGGCGGTATTCGGTACCGGCGAGACGCAGTGGGGGCAGGAATACTACTGCGGCGCCGTGCACCGGCTGATCCGCTATTTCAACAGCAGTTACCCGCCGCTGGAAATCGAACAGATGCCGCATGGCGCACGCCACGCTGCGGCCGTCGACGCCTGGACCGATGCGGTCCTGGCCCATTACCGGAGTACGCACGATGCAGATCATCGACGCCACCACGCCTGAGCAGTTCCAGCAGTTGCTGGCCGAACACCCGCGGGTGCTGGTGGATTTCCACAAGGACCAGTGCCCGGGCTGCCGGATGCTGGAGATGTCG
>DOKO01000277.1:0-257 GCA_003510825.1 Stenotrophomonas sp. | reverse complement strand
TGCCGGATGCTGGAGATGTCGCTGCACCGCGTGGCCAACAGCGTGGCGGGGCAGGGCACGACGCTGCTGCGCGTGCAGCTGGAGGTACTGGGCGAAGCGTTCTTCCGCGAACTGGGGCTGCGGCAGACGCCGACCCTGTCGCTGTTCCGCGATGGCGACGAGCGGCAGCGCCTGCCAGGGTTCCAGTCGCCGCAGCAGATTGAGGCTGCAATCGCGCTGCATCTGTAGCACCGGCATCCACCGGGGTCGGATCCCTT
>DOKO01000278.1:5918-6198 GCA_003510825.1 Stenotrophomonas sp. | reverse complement strand
CGCCGATGGGCGCCGAGCCGGTGGCTGCCGCTGCACCGGCCGCTGCGCGTGGCACCAGCCGCCTGCAGTCGCGCATCGAACCGACCTTCGGGAGGCTGTCATGAGCACTGCCTCCACGAACAACACCAACGCCCGCCCGGTGATGATCCTGGCCGGCGGTACCGGTGGCCACATCTTCCCCGGCCTGGCCGTGGCCCGCGTGCTGCGCCAGCGTGGCGTGCCGGTCACCTGGATGGGCGCCGACGGCGCGATGGAAACCCGCCTGGTGCCGCAGCACGAC
>DOKO01000278.1:0-5649 GCA_003510825.1 Stenotrophomonas sp. | reverse complement strand
CGCCTGGTGCCGCAGCACGACATTCCGGTCGACACCCTGGCCATCACCGGCCTGCGCGGCAAGGGCAAGCTGGCCCTGCTGGGTGCACCGTGGCGGCTGATGCGCGCGCTGCGTGCGGCCGGCATGATCATCCGCAAGCGCCAGCCGCGCGCCGTGGTCGCCTTCGGTGGCTTCGCCTCCGGCCCCGGTGGCATCGCCACCCGCCTGCACGGCCTGCCGCTGCTGGTGCACGAACAGAACCGTGCGCCGGGCATGACCAACCGCATCCTGTCGCGCTACGCGCGCCGCCTGCTGACCGGTTTCCCGGGCACCTTCGCCAAGGGCGAGGAGTTCGTCGGCAATCCGGTGCGCGCGGAGATCGCCGCCATCGCGCCGCCGGAACAGCGCTTCGCCGATCGCCAGGGGCCGCTGCGCCTGCTGGTGGTGGGCGGCAGCCAGGGCGCACGCGCGCTCAACACCTGCGTGCCGCAGGCCATCGCCGCGCTGGCAGGCACCGTGCAGGTGCAGGTGCGCCACCAGAGCGGCGAGAAGCTGCATGGCGAAGCCGTGCAGGCGTACGCCGAGGCCGGCGTGCAGGCTGAGATCACCCCGTTCATCGCCGACATGGCCGATGCCTTCGCCTGGGCCGACCTGGTGGTGTGCCGTGCCGGCGCGTCCACCCTGGCCGAGCTGTGCGCGGTGGGCGTGGGCAGCGTGCTGGTGCCGTTCCCCGCCGCCGTCGACGATCACCAGACCCGCAATGCGGAGTATCTGGTCGAGCGCGATGCGGCCGTGTTGCTGAAGCAGGATGGAACGCTGGCCGACGGCATTGCCGCACTGCTGCGCGAACTGTCCGAAAATCCCGCCCGCCGCATGCAGATGGCGCAAGCCGCGCGTGCCCTGGCCAAGGTCGATGCCGCCGAGCGCATCGCCGATATCATTCTTGAGGAAGCTGTATGAAGAAGGCCCGCTACTGCGCCTGCCACGCGCGAGGCCGCGCATGATCCGCCGCCTGCACGACACCAACGACCTGGTGCGCGCGTTCCCGCGCGTGCATTTCGTCGGCATCGGCGGTACCGGCATGAGCGGCATCGCCGAAGTGATGCTGACGCTGGGCTATGAAGTGTCCGGTTCGGACAACGCCGACAATGCGGCCACCCGCCGCCTGGCTGGCCTGGGTGCGCGCATCATGCGTGGCCACTCGGCCGCCAACGTGCTGGGCACCGACTGCGTGGTGGTCTCCAGCGCCATCCGCGAAGACAACCCGGAACTGATGGAAGCGCGCAGCCAGCGCATTCCGATCATGCCGCGCGCGGCGATGCTGGCCGAGCTGATGCGCTTCCGCCGCGGCATCGCCGTGGCCGGCACGCACGGCAAGACCACCACCACCAGCCTGACCGCGGCGGTGCTGAGCGAAGGCGGCCTGGACCCGACGTTCGTGATCGGTGGCCAGCTGCTGGCCGCCGGTGCCAACGCCAAGCTGGGCGGTGGCCAGTGGCTGGTGGCCGAGGCCGATGAAAGCGATGGCAGCTTCCTGCGCCTGAACCCGCTGATGTCGATCATCACGAACATCGATGCCGACCACCTGGAGAACTACGGCAACGACTTTGCCCGCGTGCAGGCGGCGTTCGCCGAGTTCCTGCAGCGCCTGCCGTTCTACGGCCTGGCCGTGCTGTGCATCGACGACCCGGAAGTGGCTGCACTGGCCGCCAAGACCCCGCGCCACGTGATGAGCTACGGCATGAGCCCGCAGGCCGACGTGCGCGCCGAGAACGTGGTGCAGGAAGGTTCGCGCATGCGCTTCACCCTGCGCCTGCCGCAGGGCACCAGCCAAGAAGTGGTGCTGGCCCTGCCGGGCAAGCACAACGTGCTGAACGCACTGGCCGCTGCGGCGGTGGGCTGGCAGCTGGGCGTGGCCCCGGATGCGATCGCCCGCGCGCTGGAAAGCTTCGCCGGCGTCGGCCGCCGCTTCAACGACCTGGGCGAAGTGACCACGGCCAGTGGCGCCAAGGTGCGCATCATCGACGACTACGGCCATCACCCGAGCGAGCTGGAAGCGGTGTTCGCCGCCGCCCGCGGTGGCTGGACCGACAAGCGCCTGGTGGTGGCCTTCCAGCCGCACCGTTACAGCCGTACCCGCGACCAGTTCGACAAGTTCGCCGCCGTGCTGTCCAGCGTCGATGCGCTGGTGCTGAGCGAGGTCTACCCGGCCGGCGAGGAGCCGATTGCCGGTGCCGATTCGCACGCACTGGCCCGCGCCATCCGTGCGCGCGGCCGCAGCGAGCCGGTGGTGGTGGGCAAGGCCGCCGAGCTGGCCAGCGTGCTGCCGGACGTGCTGCAGGACGGTGACCTGCTGCTGATGATGGGTGCCGGTGACATCGGCGCCGTCGCCAGCCAGATCGCCGTGGAAGGTTTCAAGGCGGAGGGCCAAGCGTGAGCACGCTGACCTTCCCGTCGCTGCGCGCCACCGACCCGGCCGTGTTCGGCCGCGTCGCCGTGCTGCTCGGCGGCAGCTCCAGCGAACGCGAGGTGTCGCTGGATTCGGGCCGCAACGTGCTCGAAGCCCTGCAGTCGCGCGGCGTCGATGCGTTCGCCGTGGATGGCATTCCGGCGCTGGCCAAGGCGCTGGCCGCCGGCGGTGTCGACCGCGTGTTCAACATCCTGCACGGCCACAACGGTGGCGGTGAGGACGGTATCGTGCAGGGCCTGATGGACGCCTTCGGCGTGCCGTACACCGGTTCGGACGTGCTGGGCTCGGCGCTGAGCATGGACAAGATCCGCACCAAGCAGGTGTGGCTGTCGCTGGGCCTGCCGACCCCGCAGTACCGCAAGGTGACCGCGGAGAACGTGCACGCCAACGCGGCCGAGCTCGGCTTGCCGGTGGTGGTCAAGCCGGCCAACGAAGGTTCCAGCGTGGGCATCAGCCGGGTGACCGACGACGCCGGTCTGGACGAAGCGGTGGCCCTGGCCGCGCGCTACGACGGCCAACTGCTGATGGAACAGATGGTGGTGGGCGACGAACTGACCGTGGCCATCCTTGGTGACGTCGCGCTGCCGTCGATCCGCATCGTGCCCAAGGGCCAGTGGTACGACTACAACGCCAAGTACATCGCCGAGGACACCCAGTACCTGTGCCCGGGCCTGGACGGCGCTGACGAAGAAGAAATCCGCCGTATCGCCCTGGCTGCGTTCCGCGCCGCCGGCTGCCGTGGCTGGGGCCGCGTGGACGTGATGCGTGACCGCGCCAGCGGCCGCTTCTTCCTGCTGGAAGTGAACACCGCGCCGGGCATGACCAGCCACTCGCTGGTGCCCAAGGCGGCAGCGCAGGCCGGCATCGGTTTCGAGGAACTGGTGTGGCGCGTGCTGGAACAGACCCTGGAGGCATCGCACGCATGAACGCGGTGCTGCGCATCTTCGTCTGGCTGTTGGCCCTGTCGGTGGTTGCACTGCCGGTGGTGGCCGTGGTCAATGGCTGGGTCGGCGCCGAGCGCTGGCCGCTGGCGAAGCTGCGCGTGCACGGTGAGTTCAAGCGGGTGCCGCCGGAGCAGCTGCAGCAGGTGCTGCTGCCTTACGCGCATGCGGGCTTCTTCGCGGTCAAGCTGCAGGACGCGCAGGACGCCCTGGAAAAGCTGCCGTGGGTGGAAAGCGCGCAGGTGCGCAAGCAGTGGCCGGACGTGCTGGAAGTGACCCTGGTCGAGCACAAGCCGTTCGCGCGCTGGGGCGAAGGCCGCCTGCTTTCCGAGCAGGGCAAGCTTTTCCCCACGCCGAAGAAGCTGGCCGACCTGCAGCTGCCCGAGCTGGACGGCCCGGACAGCCAGACCGAAGAAGTGGTGAAGCTGTACAACGATGCGCGCGCGCTGTTCGCACCGGCCGGTGTGGACGTGCGCCGCCTGACCATGGATGCGCGCGGCAGCTGGTCGCTGCTGCTGAGCAATGGCACCGAAGTGGTGGTCGGCCGTGACGATGCCCGCTCGCGCCTGCAGCGCTTCGTGCGCGTGCTGCCGCAGCTGGCCAACCAGGCTGCGCCGATCGAGCGCGCCGACCTCCGATACACCAATGGTTTCACCCTGAGCTGGGGAACGCCGGCCACGCCGGCCGGCGCACCCGCGACCCCGGCCAGACGAACGCAGGAAAGGACATGAATCGCAAGGGTGACAAATCGCTGATCGTCGGCCTGGATATCGGCACCTCCAAGGTGGTGGCGCTGGTGGGCGAGTATTCGCCGGGCAACCCGATCGAAGTGATCGGCATCGGCTCGCACGAGTCGCGCGGCCTCAAGCGCGGCGTGGTGGTGGACATCGAATCGACCGTGCAGTCGATCCAGCGTGCGGTGGAAGAAGCCGAGCTGATGGCCGGCTGCGAGATCCGCTCGGTGTACGCCTCCATTTCCGGCAACCACGTGCAGTGCAAGAACTCGCCCGGCATCGTGCCGATCCGCGACGGCGAAGTGACCTGGGGTGACCTGGATCGCGTGCTGGATGCGGCCAAGGCGGTGGCGATCCCGGCTGACCAGAAGATCCTGCATGCGATCCCGCGCGAGTACGTGCTGGATGATTCGCAGGAAGGCATCCGCAACCCGGTCGGCATGACCGGCGTGCGCCTGGAAGTGCATGCCCACCTGGTGGTCTGCGCGCAGTCCGCGGCGGCCAACATCAGCAAGTGCGTGCAGCGCTGCGGCCTGCAGGTGGACGACCTGGTGCTGTCCTCGCTGGCCTCCAGCGTGGCGGTGCTGACCGCCGACGAAAAGGAACTGGGCGTGGTGCTGGTCGACATGGGCGCCGGCACCACCGACATCGCCGTGTTCGTGCAGGGCGCAATCTGCCACACCGCGTCGCTGCCGATCGCCGGCGACCACGTGACCAATGACATCGCGCACATGCTGCGCACGCCGACCCCGGAAGCCGAGCAGATCAAGGTGCGCTACGCCTGCGCCCTGGCCCAGCTGGCCACCGCCGAGGAAAGCATCCAGGTGCCGTCGGTGGGCGACCGTCCGCCGCGCCGCATGCCGCGCCATTCGCTGGCGCAGGCAGTGCAGGGCCGTTACGAAGAGATCTTCGAGATGGTGCAGGCCGAACTGCGCCGCTCCGGCTTCGAGGAACTGGTGCGCGCCGGCCTGGTGCTGACCGGTGGTGCTTCGAAGATGGAAGGCGTGGTCGAACTGGCCGAGGAAATGCTGCAGATGCCGGTGCGCGTGGGCATTCCGCAGCACGTCACCGGCCTCGGCGAAGTGGTGGGCAACCCGGTGCATGCCACCGGCGTGGGCCTGCTGCTGATGGGCAGCCAGAACGAGCATCCGCGCCGGCCGTCGCTGCCGACCGGACGCGCGGGCAGCATGTTCAAGAAACTCAAGACCTGGTTCCGCGGCGAATTCTGACGCGGAGCCTGCATCACCCGGGTCCGCCCGGTTGCACTACCGGCAACACGACGCAACAACGCAACACACAACCCACACAGCCGCATCGGCAACATGACGCGAAAAGGCAGGAGGCCTGAACGCCCATGCCACCGACAAGCGGATACAACGAGGACACGGACATGGCGCATTTTGAACTGATCGAAAAGATGGCACCCAATGCGGTGATCAAGGTGGTTGGCGTGGGCGGCGGCGGCGGCAATGCCGTGGCGCACATGGTCAACTCGGCAGTGGATGGCGTGGAATTCATCACCGCC
>DOKO01000122.1 GCA_003510825.1 Stenotrophomonas sp. | reverse complement strand
GTGCAACGACTTGCTGACACCGCTGGTCACGCGTGAACGTAACAAAGCACATGGCGCGCGGCATCTTGCGCCGCAGCAGCTGCAGCGGCGTTTCTTCGTTGCACTCGAAGTGCGGCGGCGTGACTGCACGCCGCCGCGTCAGCGGTCAGAACTTGTAGCGCACGCCCAGCAGGAACTGGCGGCCGGTTTCGGTGTACTGCAGCGGCAGGCGACCGGTCAGCGGCGAGTACACCCACTCGTCGGACGCTTCGTTGGTCAGGTTGATGCCTTCCAAGCTCAGTTCCAACTGTTCGCTGATTTTGTAGCGGATGGACGCATCGATGACCGTGGTGCCGGTCATGCCATGGTAGCCATCCAGGTTGAAGCCGGTTTCCTGGCCCGGTGCCTGGGTCAGGTAGTCATCGCGGTTGGTGGCCGAGACGCGGCCGGCGAAGGTTTCACCTTCGTAGAACAGCGTCGCGTTCCAGGACGACTTGGACAGGCCGGTCAGGTCGGTCTTCATCACCGGCTGGCCAGCGGCGTTCAGGTACTGGATCTTCGATTCCACCCAGGTGTAGTTCAGCTGCACGCCCAGGTTCGACCACTTGCCCGGCAGGAAGCTGAAGGGCTGGGTGTAGTTGGCTTCCACGCCATGCAGTTCGCCACCCGGCGTGTTGACCGGACGGGTATAGGTGAAGTCATCGCTGGCCGACGCACCGGTGCCGGCCAGCAGCGAGTCGGGCAGGCCGCTGTCGCTGAAGGGACGGACTTCGCGGGTGGTCTGCACGAAGCTCTCGATGTCCTTGTAGAACAGGCCGATGCCGGCCATCGCGCCTTCGGCGAAGTACCACTCGAAGCCGAGGTCGACGTTGGTGGCGCGGATCGGATCGAGCGTCGGGTTGCCGCTGGAGATGGTGCGCGCACCACCGGCCACGGCCACGGTCGCACCCGGGGTCAGGCTGCCCAGGCCCGGGCGGCTCATCACCTTGGCCGCGCCGAGGCGGATCAGGAAGTCCGGGGTGACTTCGGCCACCAAGTTGAACGAGGGCAGGGTGTCGTCGTAGCTGCGGCTGACGGTGGTCTGCGCGGTGCCGGTGGACAGCGTGGACAGGCCGGTGGACGACTGCTTGGTGCGCACGTAGCGCACGCCGAAGTTGCCCGACAGCGGCAGCGAGCCCAGCTCGGTGGAGAACTCGCCCATCAGCCACGCGCCGCGGTCCTTCTCTTCCACGCTGCGCACGTTGTTGGCGCGCGGGGCGACGGCGAAGGTGCCGCTGTTGCTGTAGATGTCGAACTGCTCGGCGATCGCATCCAGGTTCGGCACCACCCAGTTCGACGGGCTGCCCTGGATGCCCTTCAGGCCGGCCTGGCTGGTCAGGTCCACCGGCACGATCTTCGTGCCATCGGCGAAGGTGGGCACGGCCAGCTCGCTGGCGCGGCGCAGTTCGGTGGTCTTGAAGGTGTAGTCCTTGGCCAGCACGCCGCCCTTCAGGCGGAAACCGGGGCTGATGTTCCAGTTGAAGTCCAGCTGGCCGGTGTCGAAATCGTTGTCCACGTACTGCGGACGCAGGCGGATCTCGGCCAGTTCCCAGCCACTGGGATCGGTCGGATTGATGCCGTAGTTGATGACCGGGAAACGGCTGTTGCCACGGTAGTCGTAGCTGTAACCCTTGACGTCGTACTTGTCCATGATGACCGTGGTCTGCACCGGGTTCTCGTGCTTGGAGCGCGAGATGCCGATCTTGCCGGACAGGGTGAAGTCATCGCCGAAGCGGTGCTGGCCGTTCAGGCTGAGCTGCTTGAACTCGGTGCTCCACTCGTCGTGGCGGTTCTCGGTACGGATGTCGACGTTGTCGAATTCGCCGTACAGCAGCGCGTTGTCGCGGATCTCGCCGTTCTTGACGATGGTGCTCGGCTTGCCCACCAGGCGCGGCGTGGTGCTGGTGCCGCGGCTGAAGGAGATCGCTTCGATGTACTGCTCGTCACGGGTGGCGTCGATCTTGGAGTACAGCGCGTCCAGCGAGATCTCGGTGGCATCGCTCGGCTTCCACTGCAGCGAGCCAGTCACGCCCAGGCGCTTCTGTTCGTGTTCCATCTGCACGTAGCGCGGGAAGCGCGGGTGGAAGACATCGGCCGCGCGTGCAGCGGCGAACGGCGAGGCGGCGGAGAAGTTGCCGTTGCTCGGGCCGTTGGCCCAGCGCCCGGTGTTGGAGCCTTCTTCCAGTGCCTGGCGCTCGGAATAGGCCACCGACAGCAGTGCGCCGAAGGTGCCATCTGCGAAGGTGTTGGAGATCAGCGCGGACAGGCGTGGGTCGGCCTTTTCGGCCATGCCGTTGTAGCTGGCCTGGCCGCTGGCGGCGAAGGTGAAGCCGTCGTAGTCGAACGGGCGCGCGGTGCGCAGGTCGACCGTCGCGCCCAGCGAACCTTCCTCGATGTCGGCCGAGGCGGTCTTGCGCACGATCAGCTGCGAGAACAGGTCCGAGGCGAACACATTGAAGTCGAAGCCACGGCCGCGGTTCGTGCCGCCGCTCTGGTCACCGGCGCCGACCGTGGTCAGTGCTTCCATGCCGTTGATGCGCACGCGGGTGAAGTCGGGGCCAAGGCCGCGCACCGAGATGTTGCGGCCTTCGCCGGCCTCGCGGGTGATGACCACGCCCGGGATGCGCTGCAGCGACTCGGCCAGGTTGAGGTCGGGGAACTTGCCGATGTCTTCGGCCACGATGGCATCGACCACGCCGGATTCGCTGCGCTTGATGTCCAGCGCCTTCTCCACGCTGGCGCGGTAGCCGGTGACGTTCACCGTATCCAGGTTGGTGGCGCTGGGCGCCTCGCTCTGCTGCTGGGCAGCGGCGCCTGCCGACAGGGCCAGGCTGACCGCCATGGCGAGCAAGGTAACCGGTGTCTTTTTTTCGTGGTTCCGAGAATGCATGCCTTTCCCCTCTCCCAAAGGTCTGGTCTCGCGAGTGTTTCAGCGGAATGACACCGCTGGTCAGAGCCGACGGTAGCAGCACGTTCCCTCGGCGGCATCTTGCACCGCAACAGACCTGTAATGTCTCCAAGACGCTTGCGGGACAATGGTTCCGACAGTTTGATAGGCTGTGCCCACGGCCGGTCGGTTTCTTGATGACACCGATGGTCAACCGCCACGCGGGTGCGTGGCGCGATTCCACGCCGCCCAGCAGTCGCTGCTGGCGGCCAGCGTAAGGGAGCGGAAATGGGTCGTGTCGTATGTTTCGGGGAATTGCTGCTGCGCCTGGGCGCACCGGGTAACGAACTGCTGATGCAGTCGCCGCAGCTGCAGGTGCACGTGGGCGGGGCGGAAGCGAACGTGGGTGTCTCGCTGTCCCGCTTTGGACATGAGGTCGCCATGGTCAGCACCGTGGCCGGCAACGCACTGGGCGCCCACGTGCTGGGTGAACTGCGCCGGCACGGGGTCGACACGCGCAGCGTGCGGCAGGACCCGGACGGGCGCATGGGCCTGTACTTCCTGACCACCGGCGCGGTGCAGCGCGCCAGCGAAGTGGTCTATGACCGCGCCGACTCCGCCTTCGCGCGCAGCACCGCGGCCGACTACGACTGGCCGGCGCTGCTGCAGGGCGCACAGTGGCTGCATCTGTCCGGGGTGAGCCCGGCACTCGGCCCGGACGTGGCCCAGGCCACCCTAGATCGGATGCGCGCGGCGCGTGCGCTGGGCGTGCGCGTGTCCTTCGATGGCAACTTCCGGCCCAAGCTGTGGCAGCGCTGGGGCGGCGATGCGCAGGCGATCCTGCACGAGCTGTTCGCCCAGGCCGACATCGTCTTCGCCGACTACCGCGATATCGAAGTCATCCTCGGCCAGCGCTTCGAGCAGGCCGACGTGGTGGCCAAGGTCGAAGCCGCGGCCGCTGCGGCGTTTGCCGCTTTCCCGCAGCTGCAGTGGATGGCGTGCACCCAGCGCCAGGCCCTCAGCGTTGACCACCATGCGCTGGGCGCGCTGCTGCTGGGCCGCGATGGCACCCGCGCCCAGGCACCGGTGCGCCAGCTGCAGGGCATCGTCGACCGCATCGGCGGTGGCGATGCATTCGCCGCGGGCATCCTGCATGGCATCCTGTCCGGCTTCGATGCCGACGCCACCGTGCGTTTCGGCCTGGCCGCCGGTGGACTGAAGCACTCGATCCCCGGCGATTTCAACCCCGTCAGCGAAGCTGACGTACTGGCCCTGGTGGGCGAGGAGCGATTCGATGTCCGGCGCTGATCCGCGCGTACGTGCGGTACTGAAACTTGCACCGGTGATCCCGGTGTTCACCCCCGATGACGTGGACGATGCGGTGCAGGTGGCACAGGCGCTGTTCCGCGGTGGCCTGCCGGTGATCGAAGTGACCCTGCGCACGCCGCGTGCGCTGGACGCGATCAAGGCGATGGTCGAAGCGGTACCCGATGCGGTGGTAGGTGCCGGCACGGTGCTGACCCCGGCGCAGATGGACGCGGCCAAGGCCGCCGGCGCGCGCTTCGCGGTGTCGCCCGGTGCGACGCCGACGCTGTACGCGACCGCCCGCGATGCCGACCTGCCTTACCTGCCCGGCGTGGCCACCGGTTCGGAACTGATCCTCGGCCTGGAGGCGGGCCTGGACACGTTCAAGTTCTTCCCGGCGGTGCAGTCCGGCGGCGCGCCGCTGCTGTCGGCATGGCACGGCCCGTTCGCCGATGTGCGCTTCTGCCCGACCGGTGGCATCAGTGCGCAGACCGCGCCGGAGTTCCTGCACCTGCCCAACGTGCTGTGCGTGGGTGGTTCGTGGCTGACCACGGCCGCGCTGATGCAGTCGCGCGATTGGGACAGCATCGAGCGCCTGGCCCGCGAAGCAGCGGTGCTGGCCGGCTGACCGGCGCGCGGGTGGCCGTCGCCCCTGCGCGACGGCCGTTGCGTCGTAGAGTCGAGCTTGCTCGACTGGCTTCTGGCGAACAGCAGTCGAGCAAGC
>DOKO01000125.1 GCA_003510825.1 Stenotrophomonas sp. | reverse complement strand
CATCTGCTACGACTTCTTCTTCGTCACCGGGCAGATCTATACCGATGCACACGCGGGCCCTGATGCACGCAGCAGCGCGCAGGGCTTCATCACCCTGGCCACCTACGGCGTGGGCATGCTGATCGGCACCTTCCTGTCCGGCGCGGTGGTGGAGCACTACACCACGGCCGCAGGGCCGGACTGGCAGCAGATCTGGCTGTTCCCGGCCGGCGTTGCACTGGTCGTACTGATCGCCTTCCTGCTGCTGTTCCGCGACCGCCCCGCCGCCGCGACCGCAGCCACTACCCGCTGAGAACAACGCCGATGCCAAAGCCTGGAATCGCCATTGTCGGCACGGGGATGATCGCCGCGGTGCACCGCCGCGCCGCCCTGCTCGCCGGTGCCGAAGTACGCGGCGTCGCGGCGTCTTCTCCGCAGCGCGCGCAGGAGGTGGCGCAGGCGTGGAATGTGCCGCGCGCTTACCGCGATATCGGCGAGGTCGTCGCCGATCCGCAGGTACAGGCGGTGCATGTGTGCACGCCCAACCACCTGCACCGGCCGATGGCGCAGGCCGCGCTGGAAGCCGGCAAGCACGTGATCTGCGAAAAACCGCTGGCCACGACCCTGGACGATGCGCAGGCGCTGGCATCGCTGGCCGCGTCCAGCGGCCTGGTCGCCACGGTGCCCTTCGTCTACCGCTACCACCCGGTGATCCGCGAGGCCCGCGCACGCATCGCGGCCGGCGACCTCGGGCCCCTGCACCTCATCCACGGCAGCTACCTGCAGGATTGGCTGCTGGACCCGGCCAGCAACAACTGGCGCGTCGATCCGGTACTGGGCGGCACCTCGCGCGTGTTCGCCGACATCGGCTCGCACTGGTGCGACCTGGTGGAATGGGTCAGCGGCGAGCGCTTCGCCGAGGTCAGCGCGGCCTTCGCCACGGTGATCGCCGAGCGCAGCGCCGAGGGCGCACAGAGCTTCAGCACACCCACGGCAGGCGGCGCGACGCAGGCGGTGTCCAGCGAGGACGTGGCCATGGCGATGTTCCGCACTGGCGCAGGCACACTGGCATCGCTGACCGTCAGCCAGGTCTCGGCGGGGCGGCACAACCGCCTCTGGTTCGAGATCGATGGTGCCAAGGCCAGCGTGGCGTTCAACCAGGAAGATCCCGAGCGGCTGTGGATCGGCCGGCCCGACCAGCGCGAAGAAACCTTTGTGCGTGGCCCCGGCGCCGGCAGCGCCGAGCAGCGTCGTCTGTCTACATTGCCGCCAGGCCATGCGCAGGGCTACGCCCAGTGCTTCGAGGCCTTCGTCGCCGACACCTATCGCGCCATCGACGGCGAGACGCCGCAGGGCCTGCCTACCTTCGAAGACGGCCTGCGCTCGGCGCGGATCGTCGACCGCGTCATCGCATCGGCCAGGTCGCGCGCCTGGGCCACCCTCGAATGAATCCCCGGAGGATGTACGGATGAAGGCTCCAACACGCAGGATCGCCACCGCCGCACTGCTGCTGCTCGCCACCCTGCCCGTCTTCGCCGCGGAAACCGGCGACGCGGGAAAGCCCATTGCGGTGCAGATGTACACGCTGCGCAATGCCGGCACGCTCGACCAGCAGCTGAAGATCGTCCACGACGCAGGCGTGCATGCAGTGGAAACGGTCGGCACGCAGGACGTCAGCGCGGCCGAACTCAAGCAGCTGCTCGACAAGTACGGCATCAAGGCGATTTCCTCGCACACCGCACTGGCTGACCTGCGCAATGACCTCGACAAGGTCGTGGCCTTCAACCGTGCCATCGGCAACACCACGCTGGTGGTGCCCTACCTGGACAGCAAGGACCGGCCGAGCGATGCCGCCGGCTGGGCCGCGCTGGGCAAGGAACTGGGCGGCATCTCGGAGCGGGTGCGCGCCAAGGGCATGCGCCTTGCCTACCACAACCACGATTTCGAGCTGGTCGAGTTCGATGGCCGCACCGCACTGGAGCTGCTGTTCGAAGCCGCCGGCCCGAACCTGCAGACCGAACTGGACCTGGCCTGGGTGGCACGCTCCGGCCACGACCCGGTGGTGATGCTGGGCAAGTTCCGCGGCCGCCTGTTCGCGGTGCATGCCAAGGACAACGCGCCCAAGGGCCAGGCCGAAGACGAAGGCGGATTCGCCGCCGTCGGCCAGGGCGTGCTCGACTGGAACGCGATCCTGCCGGCTGCCGCCAGTGCGGGCGTGACGTGGTACATCGTCGAGCACGACCAGCCGCGTGACCCGGCCAAGGTGATCCAGACCGGCGCCGACTACCTGCGTGAACACCTGGCCGTCAGCCTGCCCGCCCGCGCTTCGCGCTAGCCCGCCAAGGAGCTTCGTTTGAAAACTGTCCTGACCCTGGCCCTGACCCTGTGCGCGGCAACCCATGCGCTGCCGGCGTGGTCCAAGGAAGATCCCGCTGCCGGCGCCAAGCTGTACGCGACGAACTGCGTGGCCTGCCACGGTGCCGATCGTGCCGGCATGCCCGGCGCATTCCCCGCGCTCACCGACATCGGCAAGCGCCTGCCGCCTGCACAGATCAAGGAAAAGATCAGCAAGGGCGGCGGCCTGATGCCGCCCTTCTCGCAGCTGTCCGCGCAGGAGATCGATGACCTCGCCAGCTTCCTGGCGAAGTAGGCGCGAGCCTTACAGCTCGCGCACCCAGATGTTGCGGTAGCTGACCTTCGATGCGTGCTCCTGCAGGTACAGCGGCGCGCAGCCATGTGGCGAGTACGACGGCGCGCCGATGTACTCGGTCCGCCCCGCCAGCACGGTGTCATCCTGCACCAGCACGCCGTTATGCAGCACGGTGATGCGCGCCGGCGAGGTCAGCCCGCCGCCGGCGGAGAACCGGGGCGCCTTCCAGATGATGTCGTAGGCCTGCCACTGGCCGGGCGCACGCGAGGCATTCACCAGCGGCATGGCCTGCTTGTAGATCGAACCGGCCTGGCCGTTGGCGTAGGTCGAGTTGCCGTGGCTGTCGAGCACCTGCAGCTCATACAGCTCCTGCAGGAAGATGCCGCTGTTGCCGCGGTTCTGGCCGTCGAAGCCCTTGGTATCGGTCGGCGTGCGCCACTCCACGTGCAGCTGCATGTCGCAGAAACGCTGCCGGGTACGGATGCCCTTGCTGCCCGGCACCACGGTCATCGCGCCGTCGGCCACCGTCCACGGCACGCGGCCGCCCTGCTCCGCCTCCCAGGCGGACACGTCCTTGCCATCGAACAGCACGATCGCGTCCGACGGCGCAGCACCGGCCGGCGTGGCGACGTCCGCCACCGGCGCCCATACCTCGGTCTTCGCCGGATCACGCTCCGCACCGGCCTGCGCAAACACCGGCACCACCGCCAGCACGCCCGCAGCCATCAAGAAAGGTCTGATCATCCTGTCGTACTCCATCAGCTGGTGGCCCAGGCCGGCGTACCTGGCGCATAGGCCATGTCGCCATCGTAGCGTCCGGGCACGGCGACGTACTTCAGCACTTCGGTCGCGCCCTGTTTCGAGGTAAAGAAGCCGAAGATGGCCAACTGCTTGATCATGGTGAACGGATGCGGCATCGCCTTCGCGCTTTCCCCGGTGCCGGTCTCGCTCACCTCCACCGCGCGCTTGCGGGCTTCCGCATCCAGCGTGCGCAGCAGCGTGCTGCGCGCCTCGGGCGCAAGGGCGACGAAGCTTCCGCCGGCGCGTTTGTCGATGTCGGCCAGGCCGGCGCGGAACGTCGCCTGCTGCCGGGCGGTGTAGCAGTCGGTCACGAACCGGGCCATGAAGGCGCCCGTGGCCGCATCCTTCGCGCCGGGGGTGCTGGTGCGCGGCAGGATGGTCTCGGCGATCTCATCAAGCGTGGCGATCTCGGCCTCGGAAAAGCCGGCACCTGGCGCCGCGGCCGGCAGCTTGGCGCTGGCCAGCGCCGGCAGGCCGATCATCGCCGCCCCGGTGGCGGCAAAGATCATCTTCAGCAGTTCACGACGATCCATCACAGGTTCCCCGCTTTCAGTTCGCGCACGGCGTGGTCGGCAGCGCGCGCGGTCAGCGCCATGTAAGTCAGCGACGGATTCACACAGGCACTGGAGGTCATGCACGCGCCGTCGGTGACATAGACGTTGGGCGCGTCCCAGACCTGGTTGTTGGCGTTGAGGACCGAGGTCTTCCGATCACGGCCCATGCGCGCGGTGCCCATTTCGTGGATGCCCTTGCCCGGCGCATAGTCGTTGTCGTGCATCTCCACGTCCTTGACGCCAGCGGCTTCCAGCATCTCCGCCGCATCGGCGGCCATGTCCTTGCGCATCGCCTTCTCGTTCTCGCGCATGGCCACGTCCATGGCCAGCACCGGCAGCCCCCACTTGTCCTTGCGTTCGTGGTCCAGGCGGATGGTGTTGTCATGGTGCGGCAGCATCTCGCCGAAACCGGTCATGCCGATCCGCCAGTCACCCGGCAGGCTCAGCGCCTCCTTCAGGTCGGCACCGATGTTGAGCTCGGCAATCTCGCGCGACCAGCCGTTGCGGCTGGCACCGCCCTGGTAGCCGAAGCCGCGCAGGTAGCCACGCTTGTCGGCGGCCACGTTGCGGAAGCGCGGAATATAGAAGCCGCAGGGACGACGGCCGAAGTAGTACTTGTCGTCGTAGCCTTCCACCCGACCCGATGCGCCCGCACCGAAGTGATGGTCCATCACGTTGTGCCCGAGCTCGCCGGACGACGACCCCAGTCCTCCCTCCCAGACATCGGTGGCCGAGTTCATCAGCAGCCAGGTGGAGTTGAACGACGACGCATTGAGGAAGATGACCTTGGCCGTGTACTCGTAGGTCTGGCCGGTCTCGGCGTCGATGACCTCCACGCCGCGCGCACGCTTGCGGTCCTTGTCGTAGAGCACTTCCTTGACGATGGAGAACGGTCGCAGCGTCAGGTTGCCGGTCTTCATCGCCGCCGGCAGCGTAGCCGCCTGGGTCGAGAAGTAGGCGCCGAAGGGGCAGCCAAGGATGCACTTGTTGCGGTACTGGCAGTTGACCCGGCCCTGCTCGGGCATCGGCTTGGTGATGTTGGCGGTGCGCGAGTGGATCATGTGGCGCGTGCCACCAAAGGCTTTCTGGATCCGCGCGGCGACGTCCTTCTCGACGATGTTCAGCGGGATCGGCGGCAGGAACTCCCCATCAGGCAGCACGTCCAGCCCTTCGCGCGTGCCGGCGATGCCAGCGAATTTCTCCACGTGGTCGTACCACGGCGCGATGTCGGCATAGCGGATCGGCCAGTCGGTGGCAATGCCGTCCTTGAGGTTCGCTTCGAAATCCAGATCGGAGAAGCGGTAGCTCTGCCGCCCCCACATCAGCGAGCGGCCACCGACGTGGTAGCCGCGGAACCAGTCGAAGCGCTTGGTCTCGATGTAGGGCGAGTCCTGTTCGTCGGCCCACATGCCCTCCAGGTTCTCGGCCAGCGCGTAGTCGCGCATCAGCACCGGGAACGCGGCCTTCATCGCCTGTGTCGGCCGGTTGCGATGCGGGAAGTCCCACGGTTCCTTCATCGCATTGACGTAGTCCTTTACGTGCTCGATGTTGCGCCCGCGTTCCAGCATCAGGACCTTGAGACCTTTTTCGGTCAGTTCCTTCGCCGCCCAACCGCCACTGATTCCCGAGCCAACAACGATGGCGTCGTAATGATTATCTGCCATGGGTCTATCACCTGGGTGGATATCGTTTCAGACGTCGCAGAGACGGATCGCCTCGCGCAATGAGCCAACGGGATCGGGCGCTGCAGGCATGAACTCCTGCGCCAGATACCCATCAAAACCGGTGTCGCGGATCGCGCGACAGATGGCCGGATAGTTCAGTTCCTGCTGGTCACCGATCTCGTGCCGGCCAGGCACGCCCGCGGTGTGGTAATGCTTGAAATACGCATGGTCCCGACCGATGGTGGCGATGATGTCGCCCTCCATGATCTGCATGTGGTAGATGTCGTAGAGCAGGCCGAAATTGTCCGAGCCGAGCCGCTTGCACAGCTCCACGCCCCAGGCCGAGTGGTCGCACAGATAGTCGGCGTGATCGACGCGGGAGTTCAGCAGCTCCATCACCAGTACGACGCCACGTTTCTCGGCATGGCCGAGGATGCGCTTGAGGCCGGCTTCGGCGTTGGCCATGCCCTGCTGGGGGTCCATGCCGTTGCGGTTGCCGGAGAAGCAGATGAGGTTGCGATAGCCGGCATCAGCGACCCGATCGATGTGCTGGGTGTAGCGCGCCACCAGCTCATCGTGGAATTCGCGGCCGGCGAAACCCTTGGTCAGGCCCAGCTCGGCGCCGTTGCACATCGAGCTGTCCACGCCATGGGCCTTCAAGGTGGGCCAGTCCTCTGGACCGACCAGGTCGATGGCGGCAAAGCCGAGGCCCTTCACGGTCTGGCAGAGCTGGGCGACCGACAACTGCGGGAAGGTCCAGCGGGCGACGGAGTGCTTCAGCCGGCCCTTGAGCGGCGCGGCAGATGCGACAGAGGGCAGGACGCCTGCTGCCGCCAGGCCCAGGCTGCCGGCGACGGCCATGCGCAGCGCATCGCGCCGCGTGAGCCCCGGCGCAGACGCCGGTTCGATGGAATGGATCGACATCCACTTCCCGGCCTCCCAACCGGTGCAAACACTGAGGATTCACAGCAATGCAATCGATTGCACCATACGGGAGGAAATATTTTTTTTGCAAGACGCGGTGCACGAAAATTGATGCTGCGGGGCACAACGGCAGTGCGACTACAGGTGGTCAATCGCGCATGCGCGCGAACCGCGCCGGCGGCAAGCCCACCAACCGCGCGAATGCCACGCCGAAGGTGACCGCGCTGGCATAGCCCACCCGTTCGGCCACCTGTTCCAGGCTCAGTGCACGATCCTTCAGCAGGCGCTTGGCCAGCGCCATGCGCCAGTGCAGCAGGTATTCCATGGGCGCCACGCCCACCACCTGCATGAAGCGCGCGGCGAAGCCCGAGCGTGACATCGTCGCCTCCCCGGCCAGCGCCTCCACCGTCCACGCGTGCTGTGGCCGCGCATGCAGCGCGCGCAATGCGGCAGCGAGGCGCTCATCGCCGAGCCCGCGCACCAGCCCACTGCCACCGACGCTGTCCATGCCGCTGCGCAGCGCCTCGATCAGCAGCACTTCCAGCAGGCGTTCCAGCACCACATCGCGGGCCGGCCGCTGCGCGCGCGCCTCCTCGCCCACCATCTGCACCAACGTGGCCAGGCGCGGCTCACCGCGTACATGCAGCAAACGCGGCAGCAACGACACCAGCAGGGCGGCATCGGGCGAGGCGAATCCGCAGTGGCCGATCTGCGCGCACAACGCTGCCGGTCCCTCCGCGCGCCCAACCCGGAAGTGGCCCTCGGCGATGCGTACCGGCAGGCTGGGGGTGATGTCGGGCGGTGCCTGCATGCTGGTGTTGACCAGCTCGTGCAGGGCCGGCACCAGCACGAAATCGCCGGCCTGCAGGGTGATCGCCTCACCACCATCCACTGACAGGCGGCATTGGCCGTGCAGCACCGCCATGTAGAACGGCTCGCCCTCGCCTTCGCGGCGCACGCACCACTCGCCGGCCGCCTCGACCCGCTTGGAGAAGCGGGCCGTGGGCTGCAGTAGGGAAACGACCTCGGATAGCGGATCGGACGACACTGGACGCTCGACGAGAAAATATGGACGTTTCATTGTAGCGCGTCCATCCTGCGGAGCCGACCATGGTTCCTCATTCCCGCTGAGGTAGACCCGATGCACACCGTACTGATCACCGGCTGTTCCTCCGGCTTCGGGCTGGAGACCGCCCGCCTGTTCCTCGACCGTGGCTGGAAGGTCATCGCCACCATGCGCACCCCGCGCACCGATCTGCTGCCGGCGTCCGCGCATCTGCGCGTGCTGGCCCTGGACATCACCGACCCGGCCAGCATCGCGCGCGCCATCGCCGAGGCCGGCCCGATCGACGTGCTGGTCAACAACGCCGGTTTCGGCGCACCGGTGCCGGTGGAGCTGACGCCGCTGGAAACCGCGCGCGCCCTGTTCGACACCAACACCCTCGGCACGCTGGCCATGACCCAGGCCGTGCTGCCGCAGATGCGCGAGCGGGGCGACGGCGTGATCGTCAACGTGACCTCCACGGTGACGGTGAAGGCGCTGCCGCTGGTGGGCGTCTACAGCGCCAGCAAGGCGGCGGTGAACGCCTTCACCGAATCATTGGCCATCGAAGTCGCACCGCTGGGCGTGCGCGTGCGTCTGGTACTGCCCGGCCGCGCGCCGACCACGCGCTTCGGTGAAAACGCATTCCCGCACCTGGGCGGCGCGGAGCACCCGGCCTATGCGCCGCTGGTGCAGGGCGTGCTGGCCAGCTTCCGCGACAGCAGCGGCCCGGTGACGACGCCGGAGGCCGTGGCCGAAGCGGTGTGGCGCGCGGTGACCGACGAGAACGCACCGATGCGCATTCCCGGCGGCGATGACGCGGTGGAGTGGATGAACGTCGCGGGGTAATTTTCTACCGGGCCTGGTCGAGCGGCGCCGAAGGTGACTGCTGTAGCACCGGCTCGGCAGCATGCATCCTCAGTATGAAACTGATGAACTCGAGAGACAGGTCCCTGGCGAACTGCGATCAGCTGTCGAGAACTCATTAATGGCCATCAAAGGCTCGCTCCCTAGCAATACTTCCGCGCCCTCCGGTCAATTGAAGATTTGCCACCCCAGAATCCATGAATCATGAACAACCAACTACCTTTACTGACCAAAAACCATGCGCGAGGCCTTTAGACTTCCGCCGCCCTCCTGAGTTAAGAAAACTTCAAGCAACGCTCCCCTATCTGACTCTTCGGCTCCGATAGCAGCCTGCAAATTCATATTCAGCTTCCCCCCAGGCAAAACGAGCCTGTTATTTACTCGCTTACGCTCGTAATCAATGCCATCCTGCTCAACAGTAGATGACACCCATGCACTCAATGAAATGGGCTTATCTGTACCGTTAAAAACCGAAATTGGCAGAGACATAACTCGTCCTTTTTGCGCTGACGCACCCAATGAGATTTTCAGATCCTTATCGAGTATTTGCCTGTACATCGGCTCATCAGTGTATGCCTTGGATATGCTCCAACCCTGCAAGTCCAGCGGAGCTACAGCAGCGGACTCCTTGGCAGAAGTATTGCCCTCGCCTTCCTGTTTAGTATTTTCGACATATAGATCGAAGCCCTTAAAGGCAATGGCACCAATCAAGACCAAGATTGCTACGAACCCAATAGCTCCGACGCGTTGCTGCGCAGTAAGCGGCAATTCTTCCAGCTTAGTAACCACCACCCCCTTCGATTCTTTCGACAAGCAATTGACAATATCCTCATGCGAAAACTTTCCGTTGTCAGCCTGAAGCAGAACGGAACAGTCATCGGCACTCCCAATGCGGGGAATTGAAAGCTTCGCCCCATTGAGCGCTGCATCCGGGTTATTACTGCCTATTAACTCGTAGTGCATCTGAGGATTAAGGGAAACATCAATCTGCTCTTCGGTCTTGAAGCCACGATTCAAGATCGAGATCTCGACAATTTGACCTTTGTCTGAAATGCGGGAATGAGAGAACAAGCGAGGTACAAACACGACCAAGCGAGGCTTGCGGATCCAACCTAGGATTCCAGCAAGAGCCAAGCCGCCAAGCAATGTAAGTAGTATCGAGATCGGCTGAAAGTTCATTCGTATGCTAACCATCCATAGGTGGACCCTTAAGTCCAGTCATACAACCGTTCTGCAAAGCCCTCGCGATGGAGAGCCTCCCCGCCAACACATCCAGAACTTCTAGTAAATCTAGGCCCTCGGATAACCTGGCTTAGCCAAAAAAAGAGCCTCAACTACCCCGCGGCCACTACAAACAGCGCCGAACATACAGCCGCATCAGATCCAACGAAAAAAACGATGTCAACATAGTCAAAACCCCGGCAGGCGCAGGGCCTTGCCGGGGTTTTCTGTTGGCTGTTGCCAGGCATGCATCAGAACGGAATATCGTCGTCAGCGAAGTCGTCCATCGGC
>DOKO01000371.1:5533-5879 GCA_003510825.1 Stenotrophomonas sp. | reverse complement strand
TGGCGTAGCGTGCCGGCAGCGCCTCCAGTTCGGCCAGGCGCAGCAGCACGGCCTCGGCGAAGGCGCCGGTGCCGCCGCCCAGCTCCAGCATGCGCGCGTGCGCATCCAGCTGGGCGAAGACCGTGGCCAGCGCGTTGGCCACGCTGCCGGCGAACAGGCTGCCGAGCTCGGGCGCGGTGGTGAAATCACCACTGCCGCCGAACTTGCTGGCGCCGGCGCTGTAATAGCCCCAGCCGGGGGCGTACAGGCACAGCTCCATGAAGCGCGAGAACGGGATCGCCCCGCCCTGCGCAAGGATTTCGGCACGCAGGGCGGCCGCCAGCTGGTCGCTGTGGGCCAGGGCGTC
>DOKO01000371.1:0-5412 GCA_003510825.1 Stenotrophomonas sp. | reverse complement strand
GTCGCTGTGGGCCAGGGCGTCGGCTTCAGGCAGGGGGAAGGTGGGCTGCATGGTGTCTTCGAATGCGGTGACAATGGTGCACAGGATAGCCGAGCCTTGGAGGACCCTCATGAGCGACACCGCCCCCGTGGCCCTGATCACCGGCAGCGCGCGCCGGATCGGTGCGGCCATCGCCCGCCAGTTCCACGCCTGTGGCTGGTCGGTGGTGCTGCACGCCCATACATCCAGCGCCGAGCTGCAGCAGGCCGCGTTCGACCTGGAAAACGTCCGCCCGGGCAGCGTGCTGGCCCTGCAGGCCGACCTGCGCGACGCCGATGCCCTGCCCGACCTGGTCGAACAGGCCGTGGCCCACTTCGGCCGCCTAGACGCGCTGGTCAACAACGCGTCCAACTTCTTCCCCACCCCGTTCGGCCAGGTCACCGCCCAGGCCATGGACGAGCTCTACGCGGTCAACGCCCGCGCGCCGCTGCTGCTGGCACAGGCGGCCGCGCCCTACCTGCGCCGCCAGCAGGGCTGCATCGTCAACCTGACCGACCTGCACGGCACCGACCCGATGCGCGACCACGTCGCCTACACCATGGCCAAGGCCGCGCTGGAAATGGCCACCCGTTCGCTGGCGCTGGAACTGGCGCCGAAGGTGCGGGTGAATGCCGTGGCGCCGGGCGCGATCCTGTGGCCGGAACAGGGCAAGGATGATTTCGCCCGCGAGGCGCTGCTGGCGCGCACGCCGCTGGCCCGCATCGGCACCGTCGAAGAGATCGCCGAGGCGGTGTACTGGCTGGTGGCCGAGGCCAGCTTTGTGACCGGCCACACCCTGCGCGTGGATGGCGGGCGTACGGTCAGTTGACGCCGGGCGCGACGTACGACGGGGTCAGATCCCTTTTCCCTGCGGGAAAAGGGATCTGACCCCAACGCACCCCCGATCATTCCAGGTCCACGACCTCGAACGCTTCGCCATGCTGCCTGTGCGCGCGCCACAGCGTGGCCAGATCCTGGCCGCTCACCGGATCGATGAAGTCCGGGGCGATGTCCGCCAGCGGCTTCAGCACGAAGGCATGCTTCAGCTCCGGGCGCGGGATGCGCAGGTGGCCGGGCCCTTCCACCACCAGGTCGCCGTAGAACACCACGTCGATATCCAGCGTGCGGTCGGAGAAGCGCGGCCCGCTGCGGTCGCGGCCGTGCGCGTCTTCCAGCGCGTGCAGCCAGTCGTCCAGTTCCTGCAGCGGCAGATCGGTCTCGATCGCCACGCCGTTGTTGAGGAAGGCCGGGCCATCGAAGCCGACCGCGGCCGTGCGGTAGGCCGGTGATACCCGCAGCGCGCCGAAACGCTCGCGCAGGGCCGTCACCGCGGCGTGGAGGTAGCGGCGGGGCTGGACGTTGCTGCCCAGGCTCAGGAGCACGGTGGTCATGCGGTTCCGGTGACGGCGTTCAGGGGGTGGGGTGGGCATGCCATCGTCACGGCGGCCTGCCTACAATCCGGGACGCACATGATAGGACACCCACATGACCTATTGCGTTGGAATCGAGGTGGACGAAGGCCTGGTCTTCGCCGCCGACACCCGGACCAATGCCGCGCTGGACGATGTCCGCGTGCACCGCAAGCTGCACGTGTTCGAGTACCCCGGCGAGGCGACCTTCGTATTGATGGCCGCCGGCAACCTGGCCACCACCCAGCTGCTGGTCTCGCGCCTGCAGCGCGATGCCGATGAAGCGCGCACGCCCAACCTGCGGCAGATGACCCACCTGTTCGAGGCCGCCGCCTACGTAGGCGCCCTGCTGGTGGACAGCCAGGTGAAGTGCCAGCACACCGAACACGGCCACGACGGCGTCAACACGCAGGCCACGCTGATCTTCGGCGGGCAGATCGCCGGCGAGCAGCCGGGCCTGTACATGGTCTACCCGCTGGGCAACGCCATCGCCGCCTCGCCGGAGACGCCGTACCTGCAGATCGGTGAATCCAAGTACGGCAAGCCGATCCTCGACCGCATCCTGGGCCCGGCCACGCGGCTGGAAGATGCCGCGCGCACGGCGCTGCTGTCGCTGGACTCGACCATCCGTTCCAACCTGTCGGTGGGCCTGCCGATCGACATGGTGATGCTGCGCAAGGGCGAACTGCAGGTGGGCCAGCAGCTGCGCTTCACCGCTGATTCGCCGCTGTATGCCGACATCCACAACAACTGGTCGCGGCGGCTGGAGCAGGCAGTGGCGAGCCTGCCGCGGTTTCCGTGGGAAGCGCCCGGCACCGACCAGTAAAAGCCGCCGGGCATGGCGCGGCGCTACCGGACTACGGCGAAGGTAGCGCCGGGCCATGCCCGGCGACGCGGTGTCAACCCAGCGCTTCGGCCACCGCGCGGAACACCTGCTGCATCTGCAGCGGCTTGCGCAGCACGTGCACGTCGATGCCCGCCGGGAAGGCGCTGGTTTCCAGCTCCACCGCGGCCTCTTCCAGCACCAGTGCAGGGCCGGCGTAGCCCAGCGTGGCCATCTCGCCCAGCAGCTGGCTGGCCGGCAGCAGCCGCGAGCCGGCATCGGCAATGACCAGCGCAGGCATCGCTTCCTGCTGCATCCAGCGCAGCGCGGCCGGCCCGTCGGAAGCCAGCTGCAGCTGGTAGCCCTGGCTGGACAGCGCATTGCCCAGCAGCGACAGGCGCGTGGCTTCGCCATCGACCACCAGGATCGACTGGCCACTGCCCAGCGCCACCAGCTGTTCGACCGGCTCACCGCCCTCGGCCAGCTCATGCATCGGCAGCCGCAGCTCGAATCGCGTGCCCTGCCCCAGCTGGCTGCTGACGTGGATGCTGCCACCGGCACCTTCGACGATGCGCTTGCAAGAAATAAGGCCCAGCCCGGTGCCGTCGGCCTTGGTGGTGAAGAACGGATTGAACAGGTGCGACAGCGTGTCGGCATCCATGCCGATGCCTTCGTCGTCGACCACGATGCGCAGCCAGTCGACGCCCTCGCGTTCGCCGGCATGCTCGGCGGTCAGGCTCAGGCGCCCGCCCTGCGGCATCGCCTGGATCGCGTTGAGCGCCAGGTTCAGCAGCACCTGCTGCAGTTCGGTGTAGTTGGCATCGACCACCAGCCCTTCGTCCTGCACCTCCAGCTCGAGGTTCACCGCTTCGGGCACGTTGCTGCGCAACAGCAGCGCAACGGCCTGGAACAGATCATCGATGAAGATGCGCTCGCTGGGATTGCGCGAGCCACGCACGAAGGACAGCATCGATTCGGCCATCTCGTGGCCACGGCGGCCGCACTCGGCGATGACATCGGCCAGGTGATGCAGCTGCGGGTCTTCGGTACGCGCCTTCAGCAGGTCCGGCATGATCAGCAGTGGCTGCAGGATGTTGCGCAGGTCGTGGCTGAGGCCGGCGGCAAGCAGCGAGAGGCTCTCCAGCCGCTGCGCGCGCATCAGCTCGGTTTCCACGCGCAGGCGCTCCACCGCGCTGCGTGCATCACGCACCGCGCGCGCCACCGCCGACGGCAGGCGCGCCGGGTGGTGCTTGATGATGTAGTCGTTGGCGCCCTTCTGCAGGGCCTCCACCGCGTTCTCCTCGCCCATCGTGCCGGAGACGAAGATGAAGGGAACATCCGGTGCGGCCTCGCGCACGATGCGCAGCGCTTCGTCACCGGAGAAACCCGGCATGCTCAGGTCCGAGAGCACGATGTCCGGGGCGAAGCTGGCCAGCGCCTGGCGCAGCTCGGGGCCGCTCTCCACGCGCTCGAAACGGGCGTCCAGGCCCGCGTCGAGCATCTGTTCGGACATCAGCTCGGCATCTTCCGGTGAGTCTTCCACCAGCAGGATGCGCAGCGCCCCGAGGGCCGGACCGGTCAAGGGCATGGCCTTACTCGACCTCCGGTGCCTGGTTGATCAGCGCCCAGAACTTGCCCAGGGTCTGCACCGCGCCGAAGAACTGGTCCACGTCCACCGGCTTCACCACGTAGGCGTTCACGCCCATGTCCCAGCTGCGCGCCAGATCGCTTTCCTCGCGCGAGGACGACAGGATGACTACCGGCAGCCGCTTCAGTTCGTCGTGCTCGCGGATCTGCCGCAGCACTTCCAGGCCATCCATGCGCGGCATCTTGATGTCCAGCAGCAGCACCGCCGGCAGGCCCTCTTCGCGGCCGGCCCAGGCACCGCGGCGCAGCAGGTAGTCCATCACTTCCACGCCGTCCTCGACGTGCACGATGGGGTTGGCCAGGCGGGCTTCCTGCAGCGCATCGATGGCCATTTCAGCGTCGGCCGGGCTGTCTTCGGCCAGGAGGATGGTGCGCAGCGTCGTCATGCGGAAGACCCTTGGTTGACTGCATCCAGTGCCGGAGGCAGATAGAAGTGGAAGGTGGCGCCGGCGTCGGGCGCGGCTTCGGCCCAGATACGGCCACCATGGCGGGTCAGCACGCGGCGCACGCTGGCCAGGCCGATGCCGGTGCCGGGGTAGTCACTGGCCTTGTGCAGGCGCTGGAACACGCCGAACAGCTTGCCGGCGTAGGCCATGTCAAAGCCTGCACCATTGTCGCTGACCGTGAACTGATGGCCGCCATCGGCCTGCTGCTGGTAGTCCACGCGGATCTGCGCCGGTTCACGGTTGCCCGAGTACTTCACCGCGTTGCCGAGCAGGTTCAGCCACACCTGGCGCATCATGTTCTCGTCGGCCACCACGATCGGCAGCGGCGCGATGTTCCACTCCACGTGGTGGGCCACGCCGCTGCTTTCGGCATCGGTCTTCAGGTTGGCATCGAGCATCGCCCGCGTGTCGGCCACCAGCGTCTGCATGTCCACCGCCTGCTGGCGCATCGCCGCGCGGCCCAGCCGCGAGTAGACCAGCAGGTCGTCGATCAGTGCCGCCATGCGCCGCGCCGAACCGGAGATCACGTCCAGGTAGTGATGGCTCTTCTCGTCGGCGCCCTCGCCCAGGTGCCGCGACAGCTTGTCGGAGAAACCGGCGACGTGGCGCAGCGGTGCGCGCAGGTCGTGCGACACCGAATAGCTGAAGGCCTCCAGCTCGCGATTGACCTCCGAGACCTGGGCCACCTTGCCTTCCAGCTGGCGGTTCAGTTCTTCCACGCGCCACTGCACGGCGCGCTGCACGGTCACGTCACTGACCGTCATCAGCACCACCTCATCATCGGTGTCGGGCAGCGGCATGCGCCGCGCGTTGATGAGCATGTAGCGCACCGTGCCGTCGGTGCGCTGTTCGTGTTCGAAGTCCCACAGTTCGCGCCCGCGCAGCAGCACGTCGGACAGGCGCTGGCGCACTACCGGATCCTGCCACGCACCCTCGCCGACATCGGCCAGCAACGTGCCGTCGGCACGTTCGTCCTGCAGTCCGTACAGTTCGGCGAACGCCGGGTTGTGCAGCTGCACGCGCAGGTCGCGGTCGAGCAGCACGATCGGCTCGCGCACCGTGTGCAGCA
>DOKO01000013.1 GCA_003510825.1 Stenotrophomonas sp. | reverse complement strand
CCGGCAGCACCGTGGTGCTGGCGCGTGCGATCACCTTGGACAAGGGCGCGTTGATTCCCGGCGAGACCACCGTCGTGCTGGCGGGTGGCGTGGATACCGTGGACCTGCGCCCGCGCGACGCCGAAGGGAACCAGGGCCGGATCTGGGCCGTGGCCCCGATGCTGGCCGCTGGCTCGCAGTCCTTCGACCTGACCCTGGTCGCTGGCGCCGATACCGCCGCGGCGGATCGACTGGCCATGCGCCACGATGCGCAAGGCAACCTGCGTTTCTCCGACATGCACTACGGCATGGGCGTATCGCGTGAACCGGTGCCGGGCACCGGCATCGAAGCGATCTATCGCTGGTCGGCAGATGCAGACGCGGCAATGTGGGAGCTGTTCGGGCTCCCCGGGGTGGTGCCGGGTGAAATCATGACGGCGGAGATGGTGCAGCAGCTGTTCGACTTCGGCTTCATCAGCGCATCGCCCCTGGAACTCAACGACTGGGGCGTGGGCGAGACGGTGATCTTCGAGCGCGAGCCGACGCCGCCGGACTACGCCGACATTGCACGCCCGGTTGCCAGCCAGGCGCCCAGCGTGGTGCGTACCGGCACCGGCGACCTTCGCTTGGTCGCTGCCGGTGACATCGCGACCTCGTCGCTGTACGGCATCTATACCGCGGGTACGCCGTCGGCAGCGTTGCTGGACACGCAGGGCAGGGACCTCTACAACCTGCCGCGCAGCGTGTTCAACGGCAGCGTGCTGGGCGAGTTCGGCACTCCGATGGAAGCACTGGTCGATGGCGGTGCCAACAGCCTGTACCAGGCCTGGTATCCGGAAGCCGGCGGCAACGTACTGCTGCGCGCCGGTGGCGACATCAGCGGCGATGCCGTGGGCATCGCGCGCAGTGAGCGTCGTCTGGATGCGTTTGGTTACCGCAATACCCCGGTGAGCAGCAGCAGCGCGGTCGGCAACTGGCTCTGGCGCCAGGGCAGCGGCAGCGTGGCCGGCGCCAACGACACCCCGGTACCCACCGCGTGGTGGATCAACTTCGGGACCTACGTGCCCTCGCACATCGATCCCATTGACCAGCGCTTCGACGAGTCGCCGCGCCTGGTCGGCTTCAGCGGCTACGGCACGCTGGGCGGTGGCAACCTGGTGCTGGAAGCCGGCGGCAATGCCGGCATGGTGGAAGGGCGCGGTGATCCGCTGGGCCACTACCTCGTGCGCAGTAGTGGCCTGAACCTGGCAGTGGCCAGCACCGGCCGCGTTACCGAGGGTGGCGAACTGGTGCTTACCGGTGGTGGCGACCTCGACATCCGCATCGGCGGCGGCCTCAACGCCGATCCGGCCCTGAATGCCTTCGGCGGTTTCCCCAACACGGTCTCGGCGGCGCTGCTGCCGTCACGCAACACACAGCATCTGGATGTCAACGGCACCCTGACCAACCTGCGCGGCGCGGTGCGTCTGCAGGCCGGCGCGGTCGGTGATCTGGAGCTGCAGTACGGCGGCACCCAGGACCGGATGGAGTCGCGCAGCTACAACGTGTTCAGCGCCACCTACGCGATCCCGTCCGGCGGCCCGACCCTGGTGCTGGGTGACGCGGCGGTGCGCATGGAAACCCGCGGTGACCTGGTGCTGGCCAATGCCACCGACGCAGGCCGCGTGCCGCAGCTGCATGGCGGCACGCCGTTCAGCGCCAACGGCGTGGATTACAGCTCCAGCGGCTGGAGCTGGTTCTCGCTGTGGACCCCGTCCACCGCCATCGACCTGCTTTCGGCCGGCGGCAACCTGACCCCGGCGCAGGTACACCGCGATACCGATGGTGCCAGCGACCTCCACCACATGTACCCCTCGGTGCTGCGTGCGGCGGCCGCCAACGGCAACGTCTACTACGGCAACTACGCCAAGTCGCCCACCTCCGGTGAGAACAACGACTACCACCAGGCGGGCGTGGTGTTGGCACCGCAGCCGGTGGCAGACCAGTTCACCACGGGCACGCCCACCGGCGGGCAGCTCGAACTTCTGGCCGGTGGCTCCATCTACGGCCAGGGCACGGTGTTCTCGGCGTCCGGTGCCGACCCCACCCGTCTGGTGGATCCCTTCAACCCGGGCTTCGTCGGGCGTGGCAGCCGGGTCTGGTACGGCCTGGAGGTCATCCATAACACCGCCGCCAACGCCGTGGCCTCGGGCCCGCTGCTCAGTGGCTCGGGCGTCAGCGGTGACGTCGCCCAGCGCTACCCGTTGTTCACCTTCATCACGCCGACCGCCTCTGGCTACGTGTTCACCGGGCAGGCCCCGGCCCGCTACTACGCCGTGGAAGGCGACCTGGTCGGCCTGCGCTTCGGCAGCATCATCAAGCTGGGCAGCACGCGCGCACCGCTGGGAACCTGGTATGACGGCGGCGGCGCGGTCGCCGTGCGTGCCGGCCAGGACATCGTCAATTCCGGTACCGCGCTGGGCAAGTGGGACAACCTCGGCAACACCTACCGCGGCCCGCTGGGCGGCATCGGCTGGATCAGCATCGCCAACGCCTCGGACGCCTCGCAGCCGCGTCGTCCCGACGCGCAGCCCAACGGCACCGCCACCGGCAACCTGATCGTGCACACCAGTGCCGACGATGTGTCGGTGATCGAAGCAGGGCGTGACATCCGCTTCAGCAGCTTCTACATCGCCGGCCCCGGCATGCTCGACATCCGTGCCGGGCGTGACGTGTACATGGCCGACAAGGCCGAACTGCGCAGCCTCGGCCCGGTCGTCAACGTCACCCCGGGCGACCGCAGCAGCGGTGCGGGCATCTCCGTGGCCGCCGGCCTCGGCGAGCACGGCGCGGACTGGGCGGCCTTCGCCGCGCGCTACCTGGATCCGGCCAACCAGGCCGATCTGACGCTGCCGCTGGCCGACCAGACGGGCAAGGTGGTGTACGTGTACGACGGCGAGCTCACGCTGGGCCAGTGGCTGTCCCGCGAGTTCGGCTACAGCGGCGACGATGCCGGTGCCGAGGCCTTCCTCGCGCAGCAGCAGCAGACCCTGGATGCCGCACGCGCCGAGGCGGTGGCCGCAGGGCGCACTGCCGCCAACCGCGACCTCTCCCGCGAATACCGCCTGGAAGGGCAGCTGCACCTGGTGAACTGGCTGCAGCAGCGCTTCGGCGGTACCAATGGCCGTGGCCTGCACTTCGATGCCGCCACCATGGATGCCCGCGCGTTCTTCGACGCGCTGCCGCCGGAACAGCAGAGTACCTACCTGCGCAACGTCTACTACGCCGAACTCAAGGCCTCCGGCCGCGAGTACAACGATGTCGACGGGCGCCGTTTCGGCAGCTATCTGCGCGGTCGCGAGGCCATCGAGACCCTGCTGCCGTCCAAGGATGCCCAGGGCCAGGCCATCGACTACCAGGGTGGGCTGACGATGTTCAGCAGCGCCCTGTACTTCACCACCTCCCTCGATACGCCGGCGACGTGGCGGCCGCAGGCTGGTGTCACCTACCTCTCCGAGGCAGAATGGATCGCCGGCGGCAGCAACAGCGGCGTGCCGTTCTATCGCCTCAACGATGCCGGCATCCATACCGATTTCGGCGGTGACATCAACCTGATGGTCCCGGGCGGGCAGACCCTGATCGGCGTGGACGGCGGCTATCCGCCGGGTGCGGGCTCGGGCGTGCTCACCCAGGGCGAGGGCGACGTCAACATCTACTCGCTGGACAACATCCTGATGGGCCAGAGCCGCGTGTTCACCACGTTCGGCGGCAACATCCTGGCCTGGGCGGCGGAGGGTGACATCAACGCCGGCCGCGGCGCCAAGACCACGGTGGTGGCCACCCCGCAGCGCCGTGTCTACGACAGCATCGGCAACGTGTCGCTGTCGCCGACCACGCCCAATACCGGCGCCGGCATCGCTACCCTCAACCCGATCCCGGAAGTGCCGCCGGGCGACATCGACCTGATCGCGCCGCTGGGCACGATCGATGCGGGCGAGGCGGGTATCCGCGTCTCCGGCCAGGTCAACCTGGCAGCACTGCAGGTGCTCAACGCCGAGAACATCCAGGTGCAGGGCGAGGCTACCGGCCTGCCGGTCATCGCCTCCATCAACGTGGGCGCGTTGACGGCCGCCAGTGCCGCGGCCAACAGCGCGGTGCAGGCGGCCCAGGACGTGGTGAAACGGCAGACGCAGCAGGCGCGTCCCTCGGTGATCAGCGTGGAAGTGCTGGGCTTCGGTGACAGCCACACCAGTGTTTCCCCGCGCGGGAAGTACAACGTGAGTGCCGTCGCGCCGTACGACCCGGCCAACCGCGTGCAGTACGTCGGCCACGGGCAGCACTTCAATCCGGAAATGCTCTCACGCCTCAGCGTGGACGAGCGCAGGCTGCTGCAGCAGGACCGTTGATTCCTGCGTGCTGAGCACAGGCCCCCACCGCAAGGGTGGGGGCCTGCTGCCGAAAAAAATCTTGTGGGTTTTTCGCTGCAGCGTCGTCATAGCCGTAGACCACGGCGCAACAAGCGTGTCGCGTTGCCCACCGATCATTGTCGCTTCGCTATCCGAGTACCCCCATGTCCGATACCAGAACGCGCACGGCGCCCTTGGTGCCCGCGGTCAGCCTGATACTGGCCCTGTACTGCGCCAATGCCACCGCTCAGCAGGCACCGGTCGCCGCTGATGCAGCCGCACCGGCAGCGCCTGCAGCTCCGGCCGAACGTACGGTCACCATCAACGAGTACATCGTGCGCGGCAACACTGTTCTGGATGGCCGTGCCATCGAACGTGCCGTCACCCCGTTCCTGGGCCCTTCGCGCACGCTGGCCGATGTCGAATCGGCGCGTGCCGCCCTGCAGGCCGCCTACCAGGAGCACGGCTACCAGTCGATCTACGTCGACCTGCCCGAACAGCAGGTCACCGGCGGCGTGGTGCTGCTGCAGGTAGCCGAAACCCGCGTCGGCCAGGTGGCAGTGACCGGTGCCAGGCACAACGATCCCGAGAAGCTGCGCGAACGCGTGCCCGCGCTGCAGGCCGGCGTCGTGCCGGACTTCGCCAGGGCCCAGGAACAGCTCACCGCGCTCAATCGCGGCGGCAAGCGCCAGGTGATCCCGCTGGTGAAGCAAGGCACCGCCGAAGGCACGATGGACGTGGAGCTGAAGGTCGAAGACCAGTCGCCCTGGCGCTTCAACGCCTCGGTCAACAACGACCACAGCACCGACACCGATCCGCTGCGCACGGTACTGAGCATCGGCAATGACAACCTGTGGCAGCGCGAACACAGCGCCTCGCTGACCTGGTTCGCCGCACCCGAAGACCTTGACCAGGCCAGCGTCATCTCCGCGTCGTATGCGCTGCCGCTGGGCACCCCTGACTGGATGCTGGAATTCTCCGGCTATACCTCCGACAGCAACGTGCTCACCGCAGGCGAGACCAGCGTGACCGGCAAGGGCCATTCCTTCGGCGCGAAGATCAGCCACACCCTGCCGATGACCGGCGCGTGGTGGCACCAGCTCTCGCTGGGCGTGTCCTTCAATGACCGCAGTGAAGAAGTGGGCATGGTTGACCAGAAGGCCCAGACCGTTCCGCTGAAGTACGCACCGGTCACCTTCGCCTACAGCGGCTTCCGCCAGGGCGAGCGGCACCTGGTCAGCAGTGGTGTCTCGCTGGTGTTCGGCACCCGCAGCCTGTTCGGCTACGGCAGCGATGCAGCCGCCTTCGACTGGGCGCGCTACAAGGCCGACCCCAGCTTCTTCGTGCTCAAGGCGGATGTGGGCGACACGCTCACCTTCGGCACGGGCATGCAGCTGGCCAGCCGCATCTCGGTGCAGCACACCGACCGACCGCTTACCTCTGGCGAGCAGTTCGCCGCAGGTGGCATGTACACCGTCCGCGGCTACCGCTCCGCGGAGGCCATCGGCGATATCGGTGCACAGGGCTCTGTGGAACTGCGTACCCGCGCGTTCTCGCTGCCCGGCGTGCAGGACTGGCGCATCTACACCTACTTCGACGGCGCCTGGCTGAAGCTCAAGGAGCCGCTGCCCGAGCAGGAAGACGAGTTCAAGCTCGGCTCGGTCGGCCTGGGCACCAGCCTGCGCATGTTCGACACCCTCAATGTCCGCCTCGATTACGGCTATCCGCTGACCGACGGCCCCACCACCACGCAGGGCGCGCACCGGCTGCACTTCAGCATCGGCGCGGGCTTCTGACACCCGTGTTCGTTTCCTCACATACCCATCCCATACGTACGTTCCGGAGAGCTCTTTCCATGCAACGCATCCTGACCACACTGCTGCTACTGCTGGGCATCGCCATGTCCGGCGTGGCCGGTGCGCAAGAAACTTCCTGGTGGCAGGCGGAGTGGAAGTACCGCAAGCCGATCACCCTGGATACCACCGCTGCGGGCCTGACCACCGATGCCGGCCGCACCCCCGTGCTGGTGCGCCTGCACGCGGGCAACTTCGCCTTTGACGGCATGGCCGCCAACGGTGCCGACCTGCGTTTCGTGAGCGGCGATGGCCGCACCGTGCTCAACCATCAGGTGGAGCAGTTCGACGCCGCCCTCGGCATCGCCGCCATCTGGGTGGACGTGCCGGCCCTGCGTACGGGCGCCCCGCAGTCGATCTGGATGTACTACGGCAACGAGAACGCGGCCGCTGCCAACACCGCCCAGCTGGTGTTCGATCCGGACTATGTGTCTGTGCTGCACTTTGCCGATGCATCCGGAGCACCGCGTGACACCACGGCGTACGCCAACCATGCCCGCAACGAGGTTGCCCTGGCTGACGACGGCGTCGTCGGCCGCGGCGCGCGCCTGTCCGGCGAACCGCTGGTGATTCCGGCCGCCGCATCGCTGCAGACGGCTGCCGGTGGCGCGATGACCTTCTCGGCGTGGATCCAGCCGACCCAGGCCGGTGCCAACCAGGCGCTGTTCTCCCGCCGCGACGGTGCGGGCTCACTGCTGGCCGGCCTGGACGCCGGCGTCCCGTTCGTCGAAGTCAACGGCGTCCGCGCCGTCGGCACTGCTGCGGTTGCCGAGGGTCAGCGCAGCCACGTCGCGCTGGTCGCGGGCAACGGCCAGGTCCTGATGTACGTCAACGGCGGTGAAGCCGTCCGCCTCGATGCCGCGTTGCCGGCCCTTGGCACCGATATCCTGATCGGCGGTGATGCGATCGTCAGCAGCGCTGGTGCGGAGGGGACGCAGCCGGTGGCAGCCAATGGCTTTGTCGGCGGCATCGATGAAGTGCGTCTGTCCAAGACCGCGCGCGGGGCAGGGCTGTTGCAGGCCGATGTCGCTTCGCAGCGCGCCGATGCAAAGCTGCTGGCATTTGGCGAAGACGAACAGACCGAAGGCGTGAGCCACTTCGGCTTCATCCTCAAGGCGATGCCGTTCGATGCCTGGGTGGTGGTGGCCATCCTTGGTCTGATGATGCTGATGTCGTGGGCGATCATGATCGCCAAGGGCCGTCACTTCAGCCGCACCAGCAAGGCCAATGCGGTGTTCACCGCAAGCTTCGGCAAGCTGGCCGGCGCACCGCTGCGCACCCTGGGCGAGATGGACCGCCAGGGCAAGGCACCGACCGACATGCACGACGGTTCGCTGTGGCGCATCTACCAGGTAGCCATCGACGAGATGCAGCAGCGCCACCAGCGCGATGGCAACAGCGGCTACCTCAGCGCGGCCACCATCGCCGCCATCCGCGCCTCGATGGATGCGGTGATGGTGCGCGAGCAGGAAGGCATGGCCAAGCGCATGAACTGGCTGTCCACCACCATCGAAGGTGCGCCGTACGTGGGCCTGTTCGGCACCGTCATCGGCATCATGCTGGTGTTCGTGGTGGCGGCGATGGCCGGTGCGGTGGACATCAACTCGGTGGCACCGGGCATGGCCGCGGCACTGCTGTGTACTGCTGCGGGCCTCGGCGTCGCGATCCCGGCGCTGTTCGGCTACAACTACCTGGGCGCACGTGCCGAAGCGATCGGCGCGGACATGGCGGTGTTCATCGACGAGTTCGCCGCGCGCCTGGCCGAAGAGCAGGACGGGCGCGGCCCGGCCTCGGTGCAGGGCTGAGGGGCGCGCCATGGGCCAGAAGGCGAAGTTCGGCATCAAGAAGCGCGAGAAGGGCATCAACGTGACGCCCTTCGTGGACGTGCTGCTGGTGGTGCTGGTGATCTTCATCCTGACCAGCAACGCCACCATTCCCGGCATCCAGGTCAACCTGCCGAAGGCGAGCAACAGCATCGCCCTGGAGAAGCCCAAGACCAAGGCGATCACCATCGACCCCAGCGGCCAGGTGTTCCTCGATGCCTACCCGGTGTCGATGAGCGAGCTGGAAGACCGCCTGCGCACCGAGCGCGCGACCACCCCGGATTTCCCGGTGATCGTGCGCGGCGATGCGCAGGTGCAGTACGCCCGCGTGGTCGAGGTGCTGGACCTGCTGCGCCGGCTGGAGCTGGCCCAGGTCGGCCTGGTCACCGGCAAGACGCAGGGGTGAGGACAACGTGAGCAGCCAATCCCCTCAACCGCCACGTCGGCAGGGCAGCCTGCCCGGATGGCTGCCCATGGCGGCCGGCATCGCTCTGCTGCTGGCCGCCCTTGCCGCGTTGGTCTGGTACTTCCTGTTCCAGGATCCGGTGACGTCGCGGCGGCCCGTGGCCGACACGCCCATGCTGATGTTGCCACCGCCGCCACCGCCGCCGCCTTCACCGCGGCCGCCCAGCATCTGCATTTCGTCGGCGATGATGTCGGTGGAGTACTTCTCCACGCCATCCTGGCCGGTGTACTTGTCGTAGCGCAGGCTGCCTTCAACGTAGACCGAGCTGCCCTTGCGCAGGTATTCGCCGGCGATTTCGCCGAGCTTGCCGAAGAACACCACGCGGTGCCATTCGGTGCGCTCCTGCTGGTTGCCGTCCTTGTCCTTGCGGACGCTGGTGGTGGCCAGGCTGATGCGGGTGATCGCCATGCCGCCCTGGGTGTACTTCACGTCCGGGTCGTTGCCGAGGTTGCCGACCAGGATGACTTTGTTGATGCCACGCGCCATAGGTGTGTTCGTCCGTTGTACAGGGGCAGACCACCAGTGATAGCACGTCCTCCTGGCAGGAGGCAGTGGCCCGGGGCCGCCCCCGATGCATTTGGGGGAATTCAAGAATGTCCTATCTTATCATCGCCACCGCCTTCCGCCCGGTCAGGGAAGCTCCCGGCGGCGGCCGGATTGCCCCCTAGGCCCTTGTCCTGTCAGGCCTTGGGGGCAGTTCAACCCAGCCGACAGCAGGAATGGTCTGGACCTGTCCGCACCGGGCGGGTCCGGTCGCGTCACAGCCAAGCGCTGTCCGATCCGTCTCCCCGGCAAGACATCCACAGGGCCAGCAGCAGCCACCCGTGGCATCATCCGTGAATCTCCCTGCCTGCTCCCTCCATGACCATCAAAGGCAAAGCCACGTCCCTGGACATCGCCCACCTGGCCGGGGTTTCCCAGCCCACGGTGTCGCGTGCCCTGCGCGGCAGCCCGATGGTCAACGCCGAAACCCGCGAGCGCATCCTGCGCATCGCCCGCGAGCTGAACTACAAGGTCGACAAGAACGCCTCCAGCCTGCGCCTGCGCAATGCCGGCACGCTGGCCCTGCTGTTCTTCGAAGACCCGACCAACGATGACTCGCTGATCAACCCGTTCTTCCACTCGATGCTGGGCTCGATCACCCGCGCCTGCGCGCTGCATGGGCAGGACCTGCTGGTGTCCTTCCAGCAGCTGTCCACCGACTGGCAGGCCGATTACGAGGACAGCAACAAGGCCGACGGCATCATCCTGCTGGGCTACGGCGACTACCACCAGTCGCGCGACCGCCTGCAGCGGCTGGTCGAACAGGGCACGCATTTCGTGCGCTGGGGCGCGGCGCTGCCCGGCCAGCCGGGCGTGTCGATCGGCAGCGACAACTTCCAGGGCGGGCATGACATCACCGCCCACCTGCTGCAGCAGGGCTGCCGCCGCATCGCTTTCCTCGGCCATGCGTCCAGCCATTACCCGGAATTCGAGGAGCGCTACCGCGGCCACGTCGAGGCGCTGCGCACCCACGGCCTCGCCGCCGACCCGGCGCTGCAGCACGATGCGATCACCACCGAGGCCTCCGGGCAGGAAGCTTGCCAGGCGCTGCTGGCACGCGGCGGACGCATCGATGCGATCTGCGCCGCCAGCGATCTGATCGCCATCGGTGCGATGCGTGCGCTGCGCGAGGCCGGCCTGCGCGTTCCGCAGGACGTGGCCGTGACCGGCTTCGACGATATTCCGCTGGCTGCCTCGGTGTCGCCGGCACTGACCACCGTGCAGCAGGACACCAAGCAGGCGGGCCAGCTGCTGGTGGAGAAGCTGCTGGCGCTGATCGGCCGCCAGCCGGTGGAGAGCCTGAGCATTCCGGTGAAGCTGGTGGTGCGCGAGTCGTCGCTGCGGATGTAGAGCCGAGCAACGGCAGCCGAGCATGGGCTAGGCTCTACAGGGTCTCGTGCAGGCCGGTAATCCGCGTGACTTCCCCTACCGCGGATACGTGCGGGCCCTCATGACAATGGAAGCGGACGCCCTCGGCGATCCGATCGCGGTGCAGGGTCTGGCGCAGTTCCCGGTTCACGATCCGCATCCTCGCCCGCAGCCACGGGCCGACCGGCAGCGCGATGTCTTCGGCCAGCGGCTGGCCATCCTCGCCAAGGAACTCCGGGAAGATCATGAACAGCTCAAGCTCGCCCGACGCATCGGCATAGGCGAAGTCCCAGCGGATGCCGTTGTGCGCGGGTTGGCGGCGGCCGCCTTCTTCAGGTGCCAGCAGGCGGATGCGCGCCTCGAAATCGTCCTTCAGCAACAGATACCCGCCCACGCCCTGCTCCCTTTCCCTGGATAGCGCCCGATGATGAACGATCAGCGCACCAACGGGAATCGACAGGCACGGCAGTTGAGCAAGCTCGACACTACCGGGCTTCAGGCATGGCGGTGCGCACGGCGGTGCTGAACTCATCCAGCAGGAAGGGCTTGGCGATCATCGCCATGCCTTCGTCGAGGAACGCCGCGCGCTCCTGCGCCTTTTCCGCGTAGCCGGTCATGAACAGCACCGGCAGCGCGGGTCGTGACTGCCGGGCGATCTCGGCCAGCTGCCGACCGTTCATGCCGGGCAGGCCGACATCGGTCACCAGCAGGTCGATCACCTGCGTCGAAGCCAGAATCGGAATCGCCGCATCGGCATCGCCCACCACCTGGGTCTGGTAACCCAGGTCTTCCAGCACCACGGTCACCAGCATGCGCACCTGCGCATCGTCTTCCACCACCAGGATCGACTGGCCCGCACCACGCCGGATCGGCTGCGTGGTGGCGTGTGGCGCGGCGGCTTGGGGGGCGTCGTCCATCGGGATGAACAGCGAGACCGCCGTCCCCTCGCCCACCTGCGACTGGATGGCGACATGGCCGCCGGACTGCTGCATGAAACCGTACACCATCGACATGCCCAGGCCGGTGCCCTTGCCGATCGGCTTGGTGGTGAAGAAAGGCTCGAACACGCGCTCGACCACGGCGGGCGCCATGCCGGCGCCGCTATCTGACACCAGCACGTGCACATAGCGCCCGGCCGGCACCGCCGGATACTGTCCCTCGCTCACGTTGGCTGGCGCAGTACGCAGGGTCAGCCGGCCGCCATGGGGCATCGCATCGCGGGCGTTGATGGCCAGGTTGAGGATCGCGCTCTCGAACTGGTTGGCGTCCAGCGTGGCATGCAGTTCACCAGCGCTGGGCTCGGCAACGATCCGCACCGATTCGCCGAGCGTACTGCGCAGCAGGTGCTGCACCGACTCCAGCAGCGCGTTGATCTCCACCGGCCGCGCATCCAGCGATTGCCGGCGGGAGAATGCCAGCAGGCGCTGGGTCAGCGCCGCCGCCCGCTGGCCGGAGGCGGTGGCCGTGTCGAGGAAGCGATCCAGGTCATCCACCCGGCCCATTTCCAGCCGCATCCGCACGATATCCAGCGCCGAGAGGATGCCGGTCAGCATGTTGTTGAAGTCGTGGGCGATGCCGCCGGTCAGCTGGCCGATCGCTTCCATCTTCTGCGCCTGGCGCAAGGCCGCCTCGCTGGCTTCGCGCGCGGCCATCTGCCTTTCCAGTTCGCGGGTGCGCTCGGCCACCTTGGCTTCCAGCGCCTGGGCGTGCTGCTGGCTGGTGGCCAGGGCGAGCTTGGCGGTGGTGATATCGGTGACGAAGACATGGAAGCCGTCGACGTGGCCCTGCGCATCGCGGCGTGGCGCGTAGCGTACTTCGCAGTCGCGGCGACCGCGCAGGCGGTGTGGCCATTCGATCTCGAACACCGCACCCTGCCCCTGCAGCGCCGCCTCCATCACCGGCCGACGCTGCCGCCAGACGGGTTCACTGATGACGTCACGTACGTGGCGGCCGATCACTTCGCCGGTGGCCAGGCCGAACCAGTCTTCATAGGCGGTGTTGGCGAAGCGGAAACACATCGTCGTATCGACGAAGGCGATCAGCACCGGCATCGTGTCGGCGATCACCCGCAGCTCGGCTTCACTGCGGGCCAGCGCGGTGCGGCCATCATCCAGCGCCTGCAGCTGGTCACGCACCAGGAACTGCTTGTCGCGTGCGCGCAAGGCACCCTGTACGGCACTCAGCAGGGAGACACTGCCGAGCGGCCGATCCATTTCCACCACATTGATCGATGCCGGCAGCAGCGGCTCGCGGGTGGAGCGGTGGTAGGAACGCGCCGAGCGCAGCAGGATGAAAGGAAGGTCGGACCACGTCGGCTGGCGCTGCAGCGCCGGCAGCAGCACGTCACTGCCACGCGCCACTGCTTCCTGGGTCACCACCACCAGGCCGGTGTCCTCGTCGAGTTCCTCGGCCAACGCTTCCAGGTGCGGGGAGACCAGGGTGACCAGTCCGGCCGCGGCCAGCACCGCGGCGATGCTTTCAGCGTCGCGCCCGAACGGCGCGACGATGCGTACCACCTGCTGTTGCTCCCGTTTATCGACCATCGATCTGGCCGAGCAGCGCCGCATCCTCGCCGACGAATTCCGGGGTCCCGGTGAGGATGCCCTGGAAGTCGGCCAGCGGTGCGCTGACGGTGACGCCGCGTCGATCGATCTTCAGTTCACGGATGGTGTCCTCGTGGGCGCCGCCCCGGTTCTTGATCACCGAGATGGCTTTGCGGATGCGGCCCTTGGCCTCGAAGAAGCGGAACAGCACCACGGCATCGGCGATGTAGGACACATCCAGGTTGCCCGTCGACATGGTGCCGACCAGGCCATGCTGCGGGTTGATGAGGAAGGTCACCACGCCGGTCTGGTTGAGGTAGGACAGCATTTCGTGGAGCTGCAGCATCAGCTGTTTCTCCTGGGGCATGGCGGCGACGTAGCCGTTGAGGCTGTCGATCACCAGCACGCTGCAGTTGCGCTCCTCCACGGCCTTGCGCAGGTTCCAGGCAAACTCGCCGGGTGATATCTCCGCCGGGTCCATCTGCAGGATCTCCAGCAGGCCCGAGCGCAGGTGCTTCTGCAGGTCGATGCCCAGCTCGGCCGAGCGGGCCAGCAGCGTGCCCACGCGTTCGTCGAATTCGAAGATGCAGCTGCGTTCGCCGCGTTCGCAGGCGGCCCACACATACTGCAGGGCCACGTTGGTCTTGCCGCTGCCGGCCGGGCCGGTCAGCAGGGTCGAGGTGCCCCGCAGCGGTCCGCCACCGAGCAGGCGATCGATCTCCTCCACGCAGCTGCTGACCGGCGTGCCGACGAAGTGGCCATGGTGTTCGGAGGCGATCAGGCGCGGGAAGATGTCCAGGCCGCCGTGGCGGATGACCATGTCGTGGTAACCCGCCACGAATTCGACGCCGCGCAGCTTCTGCACCTGCATGCGGCGGCGCGCCGGCCCGAAGTCCAGGGTCAGCCGCTCCAGCGAGATCACGCCGTGGCACAGGCTGTGCAGCTGGCCATCGCGCTCCTCGCCGGTGGAGGTCAGGTCATCGACCAGGATGACGGTGGCGCTCTTCGGCCCGAAGAACTGCTTGAGCGCGAGGATCTGCCTGCGGTAGCGCAGCGAATCCTGGGCCAGCAGGCGCAGCTCGGACAGTGAGTCGAACACCACCCGGGTCGGCCCGATGCTGTCCACCTTGGACATGATCATGTTGACCGTCTCGTCCAGCTCCATTTCCCAGGAGTGCAGCACCGACTGCAGGCGGCCATTGCCCATCGCGCCTTCGGCCGAGCCCAGCTCGAACAGGTGCAGGCCCTCCAGCGACCAGCCGTGCGCGTTGGCGACCTCGCGCAGCTCCTCGGCGGTCTCGGACAGGGTGATGTAGAGGCACTGCTCGCCCCGGCGCAGGCCTTCCAGCAGGAACTGCAGCGACAGGGTGGTCTTGCCCGAGCCGGGCGGACCTTCCAGCAGGTACAGCCGGGCCTGCGGCAGGCCGCCGCCCAGAATCGTGTCCAGTCCTTCCACTCCGGTGGCGATCCGCATGTGCGCCTGCATGGCTTTGAAGATGATGAAAGCCTAGCGAGGCCGCTGTAGAGGCATTGTGTGATCGAGGGCCGCTTCGGAACCGCATTCAGGTTGATTTCACTCCCTCCAGCGTCAGTTCCGTCGGAAAACATGACCTTCGGCATTGACCGACGTCGTATTCAGCGCGATAAACGGCCATTCACACAGGGAAGAGGTGTACGCCGCATGCTGCAGATCGACTCGCTGTCCAAGACCTACGCCAACGGCGTCCACGCGTTGAACGGGGTCACTTTGGACATCCCGCGCGGCATGTTCGGCCTGCTGGGCCCCAACGGCGCCGGCAAATCCTCGCTGATGCGTACCCTGTCCACGCTGCAGGAAGCCGACAGCGGCACCGCGGTGTTGAGCATTCCCGGCGAAACGCCGATCGACGTGCTGCGCGACAAGGACGCCGTGCGCCGCCGCCTGGGCTACCTGCCGCAGGATTTCGGCGTCTACCCCAAGGTCAGCGCGCTCGACCTGCTGGAGCACTTCGCCGTACTCAAGGGCCTGACCCAGCGCGCGCAGCGCCGCGAAGTAGTGGATGGCCTGCTGCAGCAGGTGAACCTGTGGGACGCGCGCAAGCGCAAGCTGGGCACCTACTCCGGCGGCATGCGCCAGCGCTTCGGCATCGCCCAGGCCCTGCTCGGCGACCCGCGCCTGGTCATCGTCGATGAACCCACCGCCGGCCTCGACCCGGAGGAGCGCAACCGCTTCCTCAACCTGCTGGCCGCCATCGGCGAGAACGTGGCGGTGATCCTCTCCACCCACATCGTGGAGGACGTGACCGACCTGTGCCCGAGCATGGCCATCATGAACAAGGGCCAGGTGCTGCTGACCGGGCGCCCGACCGATGCCATCGAAGCGCTGGCAAACCAGGTCTGGCGCAAGCAGGTCGATCCGTCCGAGCTGGCCGACCACGAGGCGCGCTACGTGGTGCTCTCCACGCGCCTGGTCGGTGGCCGCCCGGTCATCCACATCCACAGTGCCAGCGATCCCGGCGATGGCTTCCGCGCCGTGGCCCCCGATCTCGAGGACGTCTACTTCCAGCGCCTGCGCCTGCAGGCGCGTGCCCGCGCGGCCTGACCGGAGTAGACCATGATCCTGACCTTCTTCCGCTTCGAGCTGCGCGAGCAGCTGCGTTCGCCACTGCTGTGGCTGCTGGCCTTCCTGTTCGCCGCACTGGCCTTCGCCGCCGCCTCCACCGAAGCCGTGCAGATCGGCGGCGGCACCGGCAACGTGTACAGCAACGCGCCCATCGTCATCGCACGCTTCATGGGCATCTTCACCGTGGTGTGCATGCTGGTATCCACGATGTTCGTCAGCAATGCCCTGCTGCGTGACTTCGACCTGGGCACCTACGAGCTCATCTTCGCCAGCCCGATCAAGCGCCGCGACTACCTGGCCGGGCGCATCCTCGCGGCGATCTGCGCCAGCCTGGTGGTCTACCTGGTCATCGCACTGGGCATCTTCCTGGGGCCGTTCATGCCGTGGGTGGACAAGGCCCGCGTGGGCCCGGTGTCGCTGACTGCGTACGCCTGGACGTTCACCTGGATCGTCCTGCCCAACGTGGTGTTCACCACCGCCCTGCTCTCGTTGCTGGCGGCGGCGACCCGCTCGATCCTGTGGGTCTACATCGGCCTGGTCGGCTACTTCGTGCTGTACGGGGTGAGTGCCTCGCTGCTGAAGGATATCGACAACGTCTGGATCGCCACGCTGACCGAGCCGCTGGGCATGCGTGCGCTGGGCCGTGCCGTGCGCTACTGGGCGACCGAGCAGAGCAACACGCAGCTGCCACCGGTGGCCGGTTACCTGCTGGCCAACCGCGCCCTGTGGCTGGGTGTGGCCGCAGCGCTGTTCGCCGCCACCTTCGCCCTGTTCCGCACCGAACGCGCCGGCAGCGCCCGCAGCCGCTGGGGCCGACGCAAGGTCGTTGCCAGCACCGAACCGGCACGGCCGACGCGAATCGTGGCACCGCGCGTGCGCCCGGTCTTCGGCGCCGCCACCAGCCTGCAGCAGTTCCTGCGACAGGTACGCTTCGATACCTTCGGCGTGCTGCGCAGCGTGCCCTTCATCGTGCTGCTGATCCTGGGCCTGGCCAACTTCATCCCCGGCTCGTTGCAGCAGCGAGCGCTGTACGGCACGCCGATATGGCCGGTGACCGCCGAAATGCTGTCGTCCCTGCAGGGCGCCTACAGCTGGCTGCTGGTGATCATCGTGCTGTTCTATTCGGGCGAACTGATCTGGAAGGAGCGCACCGCGCGCCTGAACGAAGTGAACGACGCCATGCCCGTGCCCAACTGGGTACCGCTGCTGGCCCGGTTCACCACGCTGGTGGTCATCGTTGCCGCGTTCCAGTTCATCGGCGCAGTGGTGTCGATGGCGATGCAGCTGGTCCAGGGCTTCACCCACCTGCAGCCACTGCTGTACCTGAAGGTCCTGGCGCTGGGTTCGGTGTTCTATGTCCTGATGGGCGGGCTGGCACTGGTCCTGCAGGTGCTGACCAACAACAAGTTCTTCGGCTATGCGCTGCTGATCGTGGTGATGATCGCCCAGGTCGCACTGGGGCTGCTGGACTTCACCCAGAACCTGTACAACTTCGGCAACTGGCCCAACGCCCCGTACTCGGACATGAATGGCTACGGCCACTTCCTGCCGGGCCAGCTGGTATTCCAGGCTTACTGGGCCCTGTTGCTGATCGCACTGCTGTTCCTGGCCTCCGCGTTCTGGGTGCGCGGCGTCGGCACCGGTCTGCGTGAGCGGGTGAAGCTGGCCATGCACCGCCTGCGCGGTCCGACCGGCGCGGGGTTCGCTGTATCGCTGGTCGCCTTTGTTGCCCTGGGCAGCTGGCTGTATTGGAGCACCAACATCCGCAACGAGTTCGTGTCGCCGGACCAGCAGCGTGACCTGCAGGTGCGCTACGAGCGCGAGTTGTCCAAGTACCGGAACCTGCCGCAGCCTCGCATCATCGCCGTCGACAACCACGTGGACCTGCGTCCGGAAACGCAGACCGTGACCATTGATGCCGATTGGACGATCCGCAATCCGCACGCGGTGCCGATCAACGACATCCACGTCTCGATGGGCGACGACCGTGAGCTGATCAGGGTCGACCTCGGCGGGCAGACCCTGAGCTACCACGACGTGGACCTGGGCTACCGCATCTACCGCCTGGCCACGCCGCTGCAGCCCGGCGAACAGCGCACGGTACATTTCCGCGTCGAGCAGAAGCCAAAGGGCATCACCGCTGGCCAGGCGCCCAGCAACATCGTGGACAACGGCACGTTTTTCAACAGCGGCATGCTGCCCTCCTTCGGCTACGACGAGAACAGCGAGCTGAAGGATCGCAACGAGCGGCGCAAGCGCGGGCTGGGTGAGCCGACCCGCATGCCGAAGCTGGAGGATGACGCCGCGCGCGCCAACAACTACGTGTCCAACGACGCCGACTGGCTGGATTTCCGCACCACCATCTGCACCGCACCGGACCAGGTGGCGCTGGCACCGGGCTACCTGCAGAAAGAAGCCACCGTGGGTGGGCGACGCTGCTTCAGCTACGCCATGGACCGGCCGATGCTGAACTTCTACGCCTACCTGTCCGCACGCTGGCAGGTGAAGAAGGGCATGTACAAGGACATCCCGATCGAGGTGTACTTCGACCCGGCCCACCCCTACAACGTGGACCGGATGATCGAGGCCGTGCAGAAGTCGCTGGCCTATTACGAGGCGAACTTCACCCCGTACCAGCACCGCCAGGTGCGCATCATCGAGTTCCCGGGCTATCGCAGCTTCGCCCAGTCCTTCGCCAACACCATTCCCTACTCCGAATCGCTCGGTTTCATCGCCGACCTGCGCGACCCGGACAACGTGGACTACGTGTTCTACGTCACCGCGCATGAGATCGCACACCAGTGGTGGGCGCACCAGGTGATCGGGGCCAACGTGCAGGGCGCCACCATGCTGTCCGAATCACTGGCGCAGTACTCGGCACTGATGGTGATGGAACAGGAGTACGGCCGCGCGCACATGCGCCAGTTCCTGAAGACCGAACTGGACCGGTACCTCGCCGAGCGTGGCAGCGAGCGCATCGAGGAGCTGCCGCTGGAGCGGGTGGAGAACCAGCAGTACATCCACTACCGCAAGGGCTCGCTGGTGTTCTACCGCCTGCGCGAGGAGATGGGCGAAGCCGCCCTGAACCGCGCACTGAAGGGCTTCCTGCAGGACAAGGGCTACCAGCAGCCGCCGTACACCACCTCGCGCGAGCTGCTGGGCTACCTGCGTGCCGAAGCGCCGGCCGACCGCCAGCAGCTGCTGACCGATCTGTTCGAGAAGATCACCCTGTACGACAACCGGTTGGAGACGGCCAGCGCGAAGAAGCGTGCGGATGGCCGCTACGACGTGACCCTGACGCTGCACGCCGCCAAGGTGCATGCCGATGGCCAGGGCAAGGAAACCCCGGCTACGCTGGACGACTGGGTCGAGATCGGCGTGTTCGCCAATGCACCTTCCGGCAAGGAGCGCGACCAGAAGGTGCTGTACCTGCAGCGCCAGCACATCACCGAGGCCGCTCCGACGATCACCGTGACCGTGGACGGCAAGCCGGATGAGGCCGGGTTCGATCCGTACAACAAGCTGATCGACCGCGACAGCGACGACAACCGGAAGAAGGTGTCGATGTGATGCCTGCGGAGGTGCCGGTGATTGCCGGCACCTCCGCTGTCCTGCCGGGAGATGCAACGTGATCGTGATGGTTTATGGATTCACCGGCTGCTATGCCGGCACCACGGAGTTTGAATGGAACGCGCCTGAACCCGGCGCGGTCCACAGCGCCATGCTGTTCCTGAGGCAGGACGAAGAGCGTGATGCCTTCGACCTGGCACAGGCCGAGTGCGCGCGTTTCGGTTTCGACCAGATCAGCGAACTGCGCTGCGGCCGATTCCAGGTGGAGGCGCTCAACACCGATGCCTACCGTGGCTTTGCCGGCTTCTACGAAGAAGCACTGGCCGAGGGCTCCGCCCTGCTCTACTACCCGAACTGATCTCCGTGGCGATGCCCCGCGCTACGGCCGAACAACGCCGATACCCGTAGAGTCGAGCCATGCTCGACTGCTGTTTGCCCCGTGCCGGATGAGTCGAGCATGGCTCGACTCTACAAGGACCAAAGACGGGGCATCACCCTCGTGGCAATGCCCCGCGCTTAGGCCCCAGCAACGCCAGCAGCACATACACCACGATCGAAGCGACCGTGCCCAGCAGCGCAGGCCCGCCAAAGGCCCAGGCTGGACGCCCCTGCTGCCGCGCCCACTGGCCGAGATGCCAGGCGGCGCCCAGATTGATCAGCCAGGCAAGGGCGAACACCGGCCATTGCGCCATGCCGATGGCACGCAGCAGCGGCAGGGCCAGCAGCGCCGCGACGATCGCTGCGATCAGGAAGATCAGCGCATTGCGGGAATGACGGGTTACAGATGCATTTTCCAGTTCCATGGACACTCCCTGTTGGGCTGGCATCGCCGTTCTGCAGCGTCGAGCATGGCTCGACTCTACAAATTCAGGCCCGGCACACCGGCGGGCGGGCGCCCATCCACTGCGCGGCACCGGGCCGCAGCACGATCACTTCCCCATCCTGCCCCTGCAGGTAACGCACACGAATCCGCGTGCGCTCACGGCTGATCGAAAACAGCGCCGGTGCTCCCGCAGCCTCGGCCGCAACCGTGGTGCCGCCTTCCTCGCGCAGTACCAGCACCTGCGGTGGCAGCCCCTCGCCTTCGAAGGGCTGCCAGAGCACGGCCGTGCCGCCGCCGTAGGCGATGAAGGACAGTTCCGCACCCAGCAGGTCACCCGATTGCGGGTGCACGCAGACGTTGGAATAGCTGCCTTGCCAACCCGATGCGGACACCGGGTTGGCAACCACAAGGCCCGTGCACAGCAGCGCGGCCCACATCAGTGCCCTGGACATCCCTGTCGCTCCTCGGCCCATGGCCAAGCGTTGGTGATGGGCGAACTCTACTTCGCCGAGACCCGCCAGACCACATCGCCCACGTCGTCGGCCACCAGCAGCGCGCCGTCGGCGTCCATCGCCATGCCTACCGGGGCGCCCATCAGGGTCTTTTCATCCTTGGAGGTGAAGCCGCTGACCACCGCTTCCGGGCGGCCGGTCGGCTTGCCGTCCTTGAACGCGACGTAGACCACTTCGTAGCCACTCAGCGGCGAACGGTCCCAGCTGCCGTGTTCGCCGATGAACGCGCCGCCGTGGTACTTCGCCGGCAGCGCCTGCGCGGTGTAGAACATCAGGCCCAGCGGCGCCACGTGCGAGCCGATCGCGTAGTCGGGCACGATGGCCTTGGCCACCAGGTCCGGGCGCTGCGGCTGCACGCGCTCGTCCACGTGCTGGCCGTAGTAGCTGTAGGGCCAGCCGTAGAAGCCGTCTTCCTTCACCGAGGTCAGGTAGTCGGGCACCAGGTCGGCACCAATCTCATCGCGCTCGTTGGCGACCGCCCACAGCTTGCCGGTGCTCGGCTCCAGGTCCAGGCCGGTGGGGTTGCGGATGCCCGACGCGTAGATGCGGCTGCCACGGGTGGCCACGTCCACTTCCAGCACCACCGCGCGGCGGTATTCGACGGCCAGGCCGTTCTCGGTGATGTTGCTGTTGGAGCCCACGCCCACGTACAGCTTGCTGCCATCGGCGCTCGCGCGCAGATCCTTGGTCCAGTGGTGGTTGATGGTGCTGGGCAGGTCGGTGAACTCGCGGCCCTTGTCGGTCATGCGGGTTTCGCCGGGCACGTAGTGGTACTGCATGATGTTGCCGGTGTTGGCCACGTACAGCGTGTCACCGATGAGCTGGATGCCGAACGGCGAGTGCAGGCCTTCGATGTAGACGTGCTGCGTCCAGGTATCGGTGCCCGGCGTGCGGCGCAGCAGGGTGACCCGGTTGCCGCCCTTGCCGGCCTTGCCCGAGCGCGCCTTCACCTTGCCGGCAATCCATTGCTTGGGGGTGGTGACCGGCTCTTCGCCGGGGCCATTGCCTTCCACCACCAGCACATCGCCGTTGGGCAGGGTGAGCAGGCGGCGCGGATGCTGCAGGTTGGCGGCGATGCGCTCGATCTTCAGGCCCTCGGCCACGGTGGGCGCCTGGCCGTCGGCCCAGCCCACGCCCTTGGGCACCTGCATGGGCGGCATGAGGAAGTTGGCCGGCTTGGGCAGCGGCGGCTGCGCACCGGACTGGTCGGCCGGGTGGTATTCGGCCTTGCCCGCGCAGGCGGCCAGCATCACCGACAGCGAGAGGATGCCCAGCATGGGTAGGATGCGATCAGCCATGACGACCTCCGTGCAGCACCGGCAGCTGCAGCGACAGCAGGATGAAACCGATGGCGATCAGGCCCACGGTCAACGCGGACAGGATGGTGCCCGGCACGGCCACCGCGTAGGCATCGCGGCTGTGCACGAAGGCGTTCCAGATGGCCAGCACGATGGCGACCAGGTTGAGCAGGAAATCCACGCGGTCCAGGCCGGTGGCGGTGCCGTTGCGGCGCCAGACCGCGAACAGGTTGATCAGCCGCGGGATGATGGCGATGAGCAGGCCGAAGGTGATCAGCCAGGCGGCCGCCTTGCCCCACATCACCTCGGCGGTGTTGAGGTAGAGGATGTCGAAAATGAGGGCGCCGACGAAGAAGCCGAACGGTATCGGATTCAGCAGGCTGAAAAGCGTTGTACCCAAGCCGCGATGGGCCTGGGCGACGGGGTTGACCATGGTCGTGCTCCGGAGAGGAAGGGGGTACACGGCCGTAGTAGCACAGCCGGCGGGGAGGTCGCGCGATGATGGTCGATGGGAGTGCCGCCGGGCTTGGATGGATGTGCCGACCAACGGTCGGCACCCACCGGGATGGCCGCGGCCGGCGGCACCCGCCAATCGTGGCGGTCAGACCGGAAGAAGCCTTCCGTCTTCACTGCGTTCGAAGGCGGTACCCGCTGGCGCGTCCACCACTGCCAGGACGGCACGATCGTAGTTGGCGATGGTGTTCACGTTGTACACGCCAGAGTTTCCCGGTTCGTCCAGGTACTCCTCGGTTTCGTCGCCGGCCAGAAAGCGCCAGCCACTGTCCACGTCGTTGTCGGGCTCCTCGCGATAGCAGTAGCCTACGGGCTGACCATCAACGGTGATGCGATCGGTGGCGATGCATGCGCCATAGCCCTCCAGCAGCGGGCTGATCTGCTCGGCGGTGAGACGGAATTGTTTCGGCTTCATGGTGCCTCCTCAGCGGACGCATGATGGCATGGGAGAAGTATGCCGAGCCCGGAGGGATGTGCCGACCAACGGTCGGCACCCACCAAGGCAATGGTCGGGGTCAGAGCCCTTTGCGCCGCAAAGGGCTCTGACCCCACGCCAGGGCGGCCTCAGGCCAGCGCGGCCAGCGCTTCCACCAGCGCGTCCATCTGCTCCGGCCGGGTGAACACTGAGGGCGTGACCCGCACGCAGGCGCCCGATTCCAGGCCATCGCGGTGCGTGGTGAACACGCGGTGCTCATCCAGCAGCCGCTTCTGCAGCGCCATGTTGTCGGCCACGCTGGTGCGACCGCGCAGGCGGAAGCTGGCCAGTGCGCTGGCCAATGCCGGGTCCGGCGAGGACAGCACTTCCAGGTGCGCCATCTGCCGCGCGGGCACCGTCCAGCGCTCGCGCAGGTAGCGCAGGCGTGCCTGCTTGTTGGCCGAGCCGATGCGCTGGTGCAGGGCAATCGCTTCGGGCAATGCCAGGTATGCGGCGAAATTGACCGTGCCGGTATGCACGCGGCTGCCCACGCGCCCATCATCGGCCTCGCCCATGTACGGGTCGAGGTCGGCCACGCGACCCTTGCGCACATACATCGCACCCACGCCCACTGGTGCGCCGATCCACTTGTGCAGGTTGATGCCCACGAAGTCGGCCTTCAGGTCCGGCACCGCGAAGGCGATCTGGCCGAATCCATGGGCGGCATCGACGATCACATCGATGCCGCGTGCACGCGCACGCTCGGCAATCTCGGCCACCGGCAGCACCAGGCCATGGCGGTGGCTGACCTGGGTCAGCAGCACCAGCTTCAGCTTCGGCAGGCGCGCGAAGGCGGCATCGTAGGCCTGCAGGATCTGCGCGCGGTCGGGCACGGCCGGCAGGGCAATGCGCTCCACCTGCACGCCGCGCCGCTGCTGCAGCCAGCGCATGGCGCCGATCATGCTGTCGTAGTCCACGTCGGCGTACAGCACCTGGTCGCCCGGTGCGAGACGGTTGTAGCCGCCGATCAAGGCCAGCATCGCCTCGGTGGCACCACGGGTCAGCGCGATCTCGTCGGCACCCACGCCCAGCATGTCCGCCACCTGGCGGTGCACGGCCATGTACTCGGCGGGGAACGTGTGGCGCCCGTACCAGGCGTTGCCACGGTTCACCTCGGCGGTGTGCCGCTGGTAGCTGGCCAGGGTCTCGCGACCCATCGCGCCCCAGTAGCCGTTTTCCAGGTGGTTCACTTCATCGGTGATATCGAAGTGGCTGGCCACGGCGGCCCAGTAGCCTTCATCGCGGGCCAGCACGTCCGGCGCCACGGTCGTTGCAGGAATTTCCATGGCCGCAGGGTAGCGTGCAGCGGCCATGGCAGGCAGTGAAGACAGCGCTGCGGCGGCCGGCAGCAAGGTGCCGGCGCGCAGCAGGTTACGGCGGCGGCTGTCCATCAGAAGGTCAGCCGGTACTGCGCGTACACGTTGGCACCGTCGGTGTCGTAGGGCGCGTTGCGCGAGTAGATCAGGCCGCGGCTGGCCTGGAAGGTCGCTTCGTCCGGGTAGCGGTCGAACACGTTGTCCACGCCCACGCGCAGGCTGTGGTGTTCGTTGATGCGGTAGCCGGCGGCCAGGTCGAGGAAGGTCATGTCACCGAACCGCTGGTAGATATCGCCGGTGGCATTGCCGGTCGAATCGGTCCAGGCGCCGTAGTAGCGCACGCGCGCCATCAGCGACCACGCACCCACGTCCCACGTACCGGTGAAGCTGCCCTTGTGCTCCGGCAGGCGGTCTTCGAACAGCACGCGCTGGGTTTCGTTGGTAGCCACCGAGGTGCTGCCGTTGTCCACGCGGGTGCGGTTGAAGTTGTACGCCAGGGTCAGCGTCATGCGGCCGGTGCCGAGGTCACGCAGGTAGTTGCCGACCACGTCGACGCCGCTGGTGGTGGTGTCGAAATCGTTGGTGAAGTAGTTGACCGAGGTGTAGCCCAGCGGATTGGGCGTGCCGGCCGGAATGGCGAAGCTGGCCGACTGGCTGAAGCGATCGCTGAGCTTGATGCGGTACACATCCACCGAGCCGGACAGGCCTACATCGGTGCGCCAGGTCAGGCCCAGCGAGGCAGTGCGCGATTCTTCCGGGGTGAGCGGCTTGGCGCCGAGCAGCTGCGCCAGCGGATCATTCGGCGACAGGCGGCCGCTGGTGAAGATCTGCAGGGTGCGCGTGTCCAGGCCCTGGGTGGTGCTGGTGGTGTTCAACTGTGCCGGGGTGGGCGCGCGGAAGCCGGTGGAGAACGTACCGCGCAGGGCCACGTCCGGAGTGATGGCAAAGCGCGCCGACAGCTTGCCGTCCACGGTATTGCCGAAGCTGGAGAAGTCTTCATAGCGGCCGGCGGCACCGATGCTCCAGCGCTCGCCCAGCGGCACTTCCATATCGACATAGGCGGCGTGGCTGCGCTGGTCCCACTTGCCGGCCTGGGTATCGGAGAAGCCCGGTGCGCCGTTGGCATTGGCTTCCAGGCCGGCCGCTGCGCCGGGGCCGACGGCGTACGAAGCCGGATCGCCGGCACGCACTTCATAGGTTTCCTGGCGGAACTCGGCACCGAAGGCGACGTTGACCGGCTTGGCCAGCGCGGCGACGTCCCACTCGTAGTTGAAATCGACGTTGGCGTTCTTCTCGGTCTGGGTCAGGCGGCCGAGGTCGAACGAGGTCGGGCTGTCCGGGCCCAGCGAGGCGTTGATCGCGTTGTCCAGGCTGTAATCGATGGCGTTGCGGCCGTACGACGCGCTGACATCCCAGCGCAGCTTGGGGGTGATCTCGCCGCGCAGGCCGCCCACCAGCTGCAGGTCGTTCTGCACGTTGCCGTACTGCGGGCTGAAGCCCACCGGATAGATCGAACGCAGATCCCAGCCGGGGAAGATGCTGGTGGTGCGGTAAGCGCCGGTGGTGGTGTCCGGGTTGCGCCAGTTGAAATCGCTGACGCCATCGCTGTGGCTGTACAGACCAAAGGCATAGACCTCCAGCGTATCGCTGGCATTGGCCTTCAGGTTGAAGCCCACGCGGCGGCTTTCCAGCTCCGGCTGGCCCCAGCGCTGCACGGGATTGGGCACGTCCAGATCCGGGTGCGCGGTCTGGAAGGCGATGGCATCGGGACGCTGGCGGGTGCGCGAGGTGGCATCGGAATTCGACGATTCGGCGAACAGGTTCAGGCTGCCGTAGTCGCCCAGTGCCCAGCCGGTGCGGGCGCTGAAGTCACGCGAGGCACCATCGCCCTGCGCGTACTGCGAGTAGCCCGCGGTGATCTCGGTGCCGGGGCTGTCTTCAAGGATGATGTTGATGACGCCGGCGATGGCGTCCGAACCGTACTGCGCCGAGGCACCGTCGCGCAGCACTTCGATGCGCTTGATGGCACTGGTCGGAATCTGCGCGAGGTCAGCGGCCTGTGCACCGCGGTTGCCCAGCAGCGCGCTGCGGTGGAAGCGACGGCCGTTGACCAGCACCAGGGTCTGGTCCGGCGACAGGCCACGCAGCGTGGCCGGGCGCACGAATACCTGGCCATCGGCCATCGGCAGGCGCTGCACCACGAACGACGGCACCAGCTGCGCCAGCACGTCCTTCAGGTCGGTGGAATCGACGGACTTGATGTCTTCCTTGGTGAACACATCCACCGGCGCCAGCGTTTCGAACTGGGTGCGGTTGGAAGCGCGGGTGCCGGTGACCAGCATGGCATCCAGCTGGGTCGGCGCGGCATGGGTGCCACCATCAGGGATGTCTGCCGTACTGGCATCTGCTGCGATCGCGCCTCCTGCGCTGACCATGGAAAGGGCGAGGAGGATGGAACGCGACAACAACGAGCTCTGCACGACGGGTACTCCGGGACTGCACGACAGGGTCAGGCGCGCCTGTACAGGCGGCCTGGACAAGTCGCGCAGTCTCGGCGCGATGTGTGAAGCGGACGTTACGTGAACGCGACAGGAGGAAGTCGTCGTGGGCGGCACCTTCAGCACGCGCGTAATAGAATCGAAGCATCGCGCACGCAAGGAGACCGCATCATGCGCCTGCTACACCTCACCCTGCCTGTGTCCGACGTGGGCACTGTCGCCGCCTGGTTCCACGACGTGCTGCAGCTGCGCGTGGTCGGCAACCACGTGCACATCGGCTGGAGCACGATCGAACTGCAAGCGGCGAACGGACAGCCGCTGGGCGGCGTGCACCTGGCCTTCAACGTGCCCGACAACCGCTTCAACGAAGCCATTACGTGGCTGCGCGAGCGCATGCCGCTGCAGCGCAATCCCGAAGGCATCGATTACTTCGCGCTGGAGAGCAACTGGCAGTCGCAGTCGGTGTATTTCACCGGGCCGGATGGACTGATCCTGGAACTGATCGGCCGCAAGCGCCTGCCGGCCAGCACGCATGCCGGCGCGTTCCACGGCAGCGAACTGACCTGCCTGAGTGAAGTGGGCCTGCCGAGTGCGGACGTGGATGCGGTGCGTGCGGAGGCCAGCGCGCGTTTCGGATTGCAGCCGCTCAGCCCGCCCTCATCGCATTTCGCGCCGATGGGCGATGACGAAGGCTTGTTGATCGTGGTGGCCGCGGATCGCCGCTGGTTCCCCGAGCAGAAGGACCTGCCCAACGCGCAGGGCCTGCTGCTGCGCGTGGGTGATGTGCAGGGCAGCGGCGAGCTGTCCGATGCCGCACAGGGCTGGCGGGTAGTCGCGTAAAACCACGCCATGCGTGCATGCGGGGTCCACGGTAGCGCCGGGCCATGCCCGGCGGACGCTGTCCCGGCACGGAGAGACGTGTCAACCAAGGTTGACACCTACC